>NZ_QTZO01000010.1 GCF_004025585.1 Pseudodesulfovibrio sp. S3 | reverse complement strand
CCCCTTCACCCGGCCCCCCATCCCCTCCTTTTCCTAAACTCTTTGTTACTGCTTCGCGGGGTTGTTGGTGAGGGGCAGTAGTTTTTTGTTCTTGTTGGCGTAGTCCAGGGGGTGTGACGTGTAAAACTAATTGTTTTCATTAGGCATTAGAAATGCTAATGAGTCTTCATGTTGGATTACAAGTTGGTGGAAGCGTTTGCCGCGGTGGTCGGCGAGGGCGGGTTCGAAAAGGCGGCCCGCGTCCTGCATCTGACACAGGGGGCCGTGTCCCAGCGGGTCAAGCTGTTGGAGGAGCAGGCCGGATGCGTGCTGCTGGTGCGCTCCTCCCCGCCCGGACCGACCCTGGCCGGGCAGGAGATGCTCAAGCATTTCAAGCAGGTCAAACGGTTGGAACAGGATCTCGGCGTTGGTTTGGGGCAGGACGCCAACGGGTTCACCACCCTGCCTGTGGGTATCAATGCCGATTCTTTGGCTACCTGGTTTTTCCCGGCAGTCGATCCCTATCTGGACCGGGAAAACGTGCTTCTCGATCTGAGTGTGGACGACCAGGCCGCGACACTGGGATTACTCAAGGCTGGCGAGGTACTCGGATGTATCAGCGACCGGGCCGCACCGGTGCAGGGCTGCCGAGTGGAATACCTGGGCGATATGGATTACAGGTTGTATTCGACTCCGTCATACAAAACAAAATGGTACAGTAACGGCGGCACGTTGGAGGAAGTGGAAAAGGCTCCAATGCTTGTCTTCAACCGCAAGGATGTCATGCATGAGGTGCTCCTGGCTGAAAGGCTGGGGCAGCGGCCGGACCGGTTGACCTCCTTTTACCTGCCTTCTTCCGAGAAATTCGCGCCGGTCATCGCCTCCGGGCGGGTCTGCGGAATGCTGCCGGACCAGCAGGCGCAATGCTATATCGAGCGGGGCGAACTGGTCGATCTCCTGCCCGGCCGTGTGTTCACAGTGCGGTTGCACTGGCATTGCTGGAACCTGGAATCCGACCGCCTGACCGGGTTCACGGAAGCCCTGGTCAAGGGTGCTCGAACCCTGCTGGAGCAGCACGGCTGAGGTTTGCCCATCAACCGGCTTTGTTGTAAGCACCTGTGAAAATACGCATGATCTGCAGTTTAAGGAGTTGTTCATGAAACGGTTTGTCCTGGTCCTGTCCCTGTTCAGTCTTTTTTTTGCCTACGGGTGTCAGAAGGCCTATTATTCCACCATGGAGTCCATGGGATACGACAAGCGTGAGATCCTTTCCGACAGGGTGGAAAAGGCCCGCGAATCGCAGGAAGACGCCAAGGAGCAGTTTGCGTCCGCCCTGGAACGGTTCAAGTCCGCAGTCGCCTTTGATGGCGGCGAGCTTCAGACCGTCTATGAGCAGTTGAATGACGAGTACGAGGACAGCAAGGGCAAGGCCGAGGATGTGAAAAACCGTATCGACAAGGTTGAGGATGTGGCCGAGGCCCTGTTCGACGAATGGACCGAGGAGATCAAGCTCTACTCAAGCGCCAAGCTGCGCCAGTCCAGCCAGGAAAAGCTGACCGAGACCAAGAAAAAGTACAGCGGGCTGATCAAGGCCATGCGCAAGGCCGAAAAGAAAATGTATCCGGTCCTGGAGGCCTTCGAGGATCAGGTGCTCTATCTCAAGCATAATCTCAATGCCAAGGCCGTGGCTGCCCTGGAGGGAGAACTGACCTCCATCCGTACGGACGTGGACGCACTCATCAAGGAGATGGACAAGTCCATTGCCGAGGCCGATTCTTTTATCAAGTCTCTGGAATAGATCGGAATCATATGAAATAAAGGGCTTGCTGCTTTGGCTGCAAGCCTTTTTTCATGGCCTGTCCTCCACGATGTCCCGGATGATCCTCAGACCTTTTTCCAACTGATCAACGGTGCTCGTGCCGGTCAGGGAGATGCGGGCCGCCCTTGGGGGCGGGGAGTCGCCCACCACGAATTTTTCTGCGCCGAACACATTGACCCCGTGCTCCCTGGCCGCATTTTCCAGGGCCTGGCCGGTCCACGGTTCGGGCAGTTCGCACCAGAGATAGAAACCGCTGGGCTTGCCCCGGAAACGGAAGCCGTCCAGCAGGTCACAGGCGAGCATGTAGCGGCGGGCGGCTTCGGCCCGCTTCTGCTCCACCACCCGGTCGGCAGTGCCGTCGTTGATCCACATGGAGGTCAGCTCCACGTTCAGGGGCGGGGCCATCCAGATGGTGTTGAGCACGGCCTGGGCCAGGGGCTTGAGCATGGAGGCGGGCGCGACCACAAAGGCCACCCGCAGTCCCGCAGCCAGGGATTTGGACATGCCCGCGATATAGATGCTGCGGTGCCTGGCCCGGTTGCCCACCGGCTCCAGCCTGCCGGGGTCGGTCAGGTCGTAGGCGTCGTCTTCGATGATGATCAGGTCGTGCTTGTCCGCCAACCGGGCGAGTTCATCCCGTCGGGCCTCGGGGATGGTTATGGTGGTCGGATTGTGGACGCCGGGCATGAGGTAGACCGCCTTGATCTCGTCCCTTCGGCAGGCCGCGTCAAGGCTGGCCGGGACCATGCCGTGCTCGTCCATGCGGATGGGCACCAGCCGGAGGCCGAGCATGGCCACCAGGGTCTTCAGGCCGGGATAGGTCAGTTCGTCCGTGGCGATGCGCTCCCCGGGCCTGAGCAGTCCGCTCAGCGCACAGGTCAGGGCGTGTTGCGACCCTGCGCTGACAATGATGTTCTCCGCCTCTGCCTCCATACCGAACCGATTGGCCCATTCCGCGCCCGCCCTGCGGTGTTCAAGCTGACCGCGCGGGTCAGAGTAGCGCATGAACGTGGACGGGTCCTTGCGCCGTGAAATGCGTTTGAATCCTTCAGTCACGCTCGGGTCGAGATGGTCCAGCGGTTCGATCAGCCCCATTTCCAGCATGCCGGCCGGGCACGGTTCAAAGGAAACCAGGGAGGTGGACGTGGTTGCATCCGAGGCCACAAAGGTGCCGCGTCCCACGGTGCCGGAGACCAGGCCGCGTTTCTCCGCTTCCCGGTATCCGCGCGTCACCGTGGACACGTTCAGGCCAAGGGAGTCGGCCAGGTCCCGGTGGGTGGGCAACCGGGTTCCAGGCGCCAGGACGCCGGCCGAGATATCCCGCTCGATGGCGTCTGCCAGCCCCATGTAGAGCGGCTCCTTTTCCTTGGAGAGTGCGGGCGAATATATTGTCATGCAGACAATATATTCGTTGACGCCACACAATGTCAACCGTACCCATCTTGTATCGAAAATCCCCTGAACCGAGCGGCCGCGCCTGCGGCGGTCCGTGGAGAATGCCATGAACATGGAAACCTACACTGCTTTCGTCCTTTTTGTCGTGGTCATGACCGGTACGCCCGGCGCGGGCAACCTGACCATGATGGGTATCGGCCAGACCACCGGGTTCAAGTCAGCGAGTCCCTTTCTGGTCGGGGCCACGGTGGGCGCGGTCACCCTTGACACCCTTGTCAGTTTCGGATTGGGCGGTTTGTTTGTGGCCTCTCCAAAACTGGCGTGGGCCATGAAGATTTGCGGAATGTGTTACATTCTGTATCTCGGTTGGAAACTGCTTACCATGAACCTGGCTGAGGGGTCTGAAACCCGGCGGTTCACCTTTCTCGAAGGGGTTGTCCTGCATCCGCTGAACCCCAAGAGCTGGGCCATGGCCGTGGTCGGGTACAGCATGCTGGCCGATCCGTCCGTGCCGGTGGTGCAACAGACGGCCGTGTTCGTGCTCACCTTCATGTTCTTTCAGGTGGCTTTTCACTCAACCTGGGGGCTGGCAGGTGCGGTCATCATGCGCACCCTCAAATCCAAGAGCGTGCTGGTCGGGGTGAATTGCGTGCTGGTGGCCGTCATGGTGGGGGCCACCGCCTACGCCATGTTCGTCTAGGCTTTGGGCTCGGTCATCTGTTCCGGCACCACTGTCCGGTCGAATTCTTCAGCCGTGACCAATCCCAGCTCCAGAGCGGATTCCCGCAGGCTCTGTCCGGTCTTGTGGGCATGGTGGGCGATCCTGGCGGCCTGATCATACCCGATGACCGGGGCCAGGGCCGTGACCAGCATCAGCGACCGGCCCAGGTGGTCGGCTATCCGTTCATGGTCTGGCTCAAGCCCCTCCACCAGGTTGGCGCGGAAGCTATGCATGGCGTCGGTCAGCAACCGTATGGAGTGCAGGACATTGCGGATGATGAGTGGCTTGTAGGCGTTCATCTCCAGGGTGCCGGACGTGCCGCCCAGGGTGACGGCCATGTCGTTGGCCATGACCTGGAGGCAGACCATGGTCAGGGCCTCGCACTGGGTGGGATTGACCTTGCCCGGCATGATGGACGAGCCGGGTTCGTTGGCCGGGATGATCAACTCTCCCAGACCTGCCCGTGGTCCACAGGACAACAACCTGATATCGTTTGCCATCTTGTGAAGTGAATTGGCCAGGGTCTTGAGGGTGGCCGAGAACTGCACCAAGGCGTCGTGGCTGCCTTGGGCCGCGAACCGGTTCGGGGCCGGGGCAAAGGGCAGGCCTGTCAGGTCCGCTATGTGACCTATGGCGTCTTGGGCAAAACCCGGATAGGAGTTCACGCCGGTGCCCACGGCAGTGCCTCCCAGCGGAAGACGGTACACGTCCTCCATGGCGTCCGTAAGCCGGATGCCGTTGTCGTCGAGCATGGCGACGTACCCGGAAAATTCCTGGCCCAGGGTCAGGGGCGTGGCGTCCTGCATGTGCGTGCGCCCGATCTTGACGATCTCCCGCCATGCCTCGGATTTGGCTGAAAGCGCATTCCTCAGGGAGACGATAGAAGGGAACAGATTGTTGATAACTTCATTTGCTACAGCCATATACATGGCTGACGGAAAGTTATCGTTAGTTGACTGACTGAGATTGACATGGTCGTTGGGATGGACCGGCTTCTTGGAGCCAAGGGGGTGGCCCGCCAGTTGGGAGCAGCGGTTGGCGATGACTTCGTTGACGTTCATGTTGAACTGGGTGCCGCTGCCCGATATCCAGACCGGCAGGGGGAACATGTCGGCGTGCTGTCCGGCCATGATTTCCTCACAGACCCCGATGATCACGGCCGCGATTTCCTGCGGCAGTTTTCCCGCTTTTTCGTTGGCCAGGGCGCATGCCTTCTTGAGGGTGGCATAGGCATGGATCATTTCCCGGGGCATGGGTTCAAGGTCGATGGCGAAGAGCAGCATGGCCCGTTGGGTCTGCGCTCCCCACAGGGCCTTCTCCGGGACTCGGACGGTGCCCATGCTGTCGGTCTCGTTTCTGTATGATGCCATGGTTTCTCCTTGGGTTCTGTTTTGAAGACTATCTCATGTTCCGGTCCGGCTCAACCACCGCGAGTGACACCAAGGAGCAAGCGGGGCAGTGCCCATGAAAAAGACCCCTGCGTTGTCGCAGGGGCCGTTTCGTTGTCTCTGTGGTCAGGTCGATCTAGACGAATTTTCGCCGCAGGATGCCGCACATGTAGTCGATGAGGGTCACGGAGAGGATGACCATGATCATCATGGTACAGACTTCGCGGTAGAGGTAGCCGTTGATCTTGTCGAACATGAGGAAACCGATGCCGCCCGCGCCCACGAAACCGAGGATGGTGGCTGACCGGACATTGGATTCGAAGCGCAGCAGGGTGTAGCTCACGATGAGCGGCATGACCTGCGGGATGACCGAGAAGGCCATGACCTGGGCCGGGCTTGCGCCCGAGGCCGTGACCGCTTCCACCTGGCCGGGTTCGATCTGTTCGATGGCCTCGGAAAAGACCTTGCCGAGGATGCCGAAGGTGTGGATGGCCAGGGCCAGGACGCCCGCATAGGGTCCGAGCCCGATGACGGCCACGAAGATCAGGGCCATGACGAATTCGTTGAAGCCGCGGCAGAAATCGAGCATGCGCCGGGCCGCGAACTGGCCGAACCAGCGGATGATGCGCTGGTGCAGGCCGTCGCCCTGGACCATCATCTCAAGGGTGTTCCTTGCCGCGAACATGGCCATGGGAATGGCCAGCACAAAAGCGATCAGCGTACCCCATATGGCGATGGCCACGGTTTCGATGAGTGCGGTCAGGTATTCCTTGAGGTGGGACCACGCGGTCACGGGCGGGAAATATCCGCCCGTCTTTTCATCGGCGATACGGGCATATTCCTGTTGGACCAGGGTTTCCCGCTGGGCCGGGTCCATGGCGAGCATGCGCTTTTCGGCGCGGATGGCCGCTTCGCGCTGGATAACGACGGGGTCTGCTTCCTTGCCTGCGGCGATGAGTTCGGCCTTGACTTCCTGGTATGACTCCTCAAAGGCGACGATCTCGGGCATCCGTCCGGCCTGAGCCATGGCGTCCTGCTTGTCGGTGTCGTTGAGTTGCCTGCCAAAGAGGTACTCAAAGGCGTTCTGGCGTTTGTCGTACAGTTTGAACGGATCAATGTCCGTGGATATGTACGAGGCCGTGAGGACCGCGAAAACGAGGATCAGAAGGCCCCCCAGGGCGAGCTTCTCAAGGAAGCTCTTCCTGGGAGTGACCTGTTCTAGTGTCAGTTCCTGACTCATGACGCCTACTGAGCCAGCTGCTTTTTCAGGCGCTTCATGTAGCGGATGATGTCGTAGTTCTTGTCGTTGGTGTGGGCGTAGCCGCCGTTCTGCAGGACGTTGAGCGCCTCGGGATCGTCGTTGATCTGGAGCAGGGCACCGGCGAAAGCGGCTTTCAGGCTCTCGGGAAGATCCTTGCGGGCGGCCATGGGAGCGCCGGGGATGAGGTCGGACTTCTTCAGGATGATGAAGTCGGCCAGGGAGACGGAACCCTTTTCGATCATGCGGTCCAGGTCGATGTTGTTGGTGGCTGCCACTTCCACGGAACCGTTCTTGACGGCCAGGATGGAAGCGCCGTGGGAGCCGGAAAAGCGGACTTCCTTGAAATACTCTTTGGGTTTGATGTTCATGTCGCGGGCAAAGATGACGTTGGGGACGAGGTAGCCGGAGGTGGAGTTGGGATCGGTGAAGGCAAAGGATTTGCCCTTGGCCTGTTCCATGTTGGTGATGCCGGAATCCTTGCGGGCGATGATGATGCCGGTGTAACCGGGCTGGCCTTCCTTGTTGAGCTCGAGCAGCACGGCTTCGGCATTGGCCTTTTCAGAGGCTTCAGTGTAGCTCTTGGGTCCGAAGTATGCGAAATCGATGTGCTTGTTTGCCATGGCAGTGATGATGCCGTTGTAGTCGGAAGCAGTGAAGATTTCGACCTTCACGCCAAGGACTTTTTCCAGCTTGTCGGCGATGGGTTTGGCGCGCTTGGCGGAATCGGCAGCGCCCTCGGTGGGGATGAAGCCGAATTTAATGGTCGAAGGCCAGTCTTTGGTTCCGGCGTTGGCCAGGCCCGGAAGGGCGAAGGCCAGCACCAGTGCGGCCACCATGAAGGCTTTGGTCAGTTTGCTGAACATGGAAAAGCTCCTGTGATTGTTGGGGTTGTTGCAGTTCATTGCTGCCATATCGTGCCGTACTTTTTCCGTTATGAATCTAGGCGGCGGAAAGTTCTTCAAGAGCTTCTCTCGCCTTGTCGCCGTAAATGCGGGACACGGTCTCGGTGTCGAGCTCGCGTGCCGTGCCGTCGAACATGAGTTCGCCTTTGGACATGCCCAGGATGCGTTTGCCGTAGCGCTGGGCAAAGTCGATATGGTGCAGGTTGACCAGCACCGGGATGCCTTTTTCTTCATGGATCTTGGACAAGATCTGCATGACCGTTTCCGAGCTGCGGGGGTCGAGGCTGGCAATGGGCTCATCGGCCAGGAAAACCTCGGGCTCCTGGGCCAGGGCGCGGGCGATGGCCACGCGCTGCTGCTGGCCTCCGGACAGGGCGTCGGCCCGACGGAATGCCAGGTCCGCGATGCCCACCTGTTGCAGGCAGTCAAATGCGAATTCCTTTTCCTGCCTGGAGAACTGGCGGAACATGGACAGGCATCGCTTCACCGGATGGGCGTTGAAACGGAGGCGGCCCACCAGTACGTTGTCAATGACGGAGAGACGTCGCACCAGGTTGAACTGCTGGAAGATCATCCCCACCCGGCGTCGCACCTGCTTGAGTTGGCTGCCGTTGACGCAGGTGACATCTTCGCCGAACAGAGCCACCTGTCCGCTGGTGGGGCGGATGAGCCGGTTCATGCAGCGGAGCATGGTGGATTTCCCGGCCCCGGACAGGCCGATGACCACACAGAAATCACTTGAGTTGATGGTAACCGAGACGTCTTTGAGGGCCACGGTCCCGTTGGGGTAGACCTTGCAGAGATTGGTAGCCCTGACGGCTTCCCGGCCCTGCCTGCCTCGAATGTTTATGGATTTCATTGCAGCCTCCCGACTGTAAGCAGGTCGTTGTGATCGGGAGACGGCGTTTTACAGAGAAAACTGCTCCCCACACTCGACGGTCTACACCCCCCTTGCAACAGGGGTATTGTGACCATGTAACGGTTTTATGGAATATTCCGGGCGGGCTGTAACATTCAGGCCGCGTTTTTTCTCGTGATTTCAACAGGGTTTGCAGTGCCGACACTCCAGGTGCGTAACACCGCCGGGATACCTTCGATTTCCCGCACCCGGACCATGTCCGCGCGTAACCCTTCCCGAATCTGGCCGCGGTCGTTCAGCCCCACGGTGTGAGCGGGATTCAGGCTGATCATGGCGATGGCTTCGGGCAGGGGGACTGCCAGCTTCTTGTGCAGGGTGAAAGCGGCTGAAACGAGGCTGCCAGGCGCATAGTCCGAGGACAGGATGTCGAGCAGTCCGGCTTCGGCCAGATCCTGGGCCGCCACGTTGCCGGAATGGGAACCGCCCCGGACCACGTTGGGGCCGCCCATGACGATCCTGATGTTTGCCCGGCGGGCCAGGGAGGCGGCTTCCTTGGTGGTGGGGAATTCCGAGATGGAGATGCGCTCCTGCACGGCCTGCTCGATGTGTTCGGGCGTGGTGTCGTCATGGCTGGCGATGGGAATGTCGCGTTCGTGGCAGAGTTCGACGATGCGTCTTCGGTTGTCTGCGGCGCAGGCGCATTGCGTGGCGATCATCCGCTCTGACAATTGTGCGAACTCTTCGTCGCTCCATCCTTTCTTGTAGTAGGCACGGTACTTGTCCGTGTCCGTGAACTGGCGCTGGCCGGGCGTGTGGTCCATGAGCGAGATGAGCAGCAGGACGGCGTCGTCGATGTGCGGGCTGAGCATTTCAAGAACCCTGGGGTCCGAGTATTCGCAGCGCAGGTGAAGCTTGTGGTCCGCCTTGAGTATGCCGGTGGCGCGGGCCTTGCGCAGGGCCTGGATGGACATGTCCATCATTCTGGACCTGTTGGGGCCGTCGTGGAATTCACCGAGGGATACGGCGTCAAGCACGGTGGTGATGCCCGAACTGGCCATGGTGGCGTCGTGGGCCAGTACCGAGGCAAGGGGGTCGGGCCAGAACACGCCGGGCCGGGGTTCCAGCTCCTGTTCCAGGTTGTCGGTATGCAATTCCACGAAACCGGGCAGCAGGTAGTCGCCGTCGAGGTCGATGGCGTTGGTCACGTTGCAACTGCCCTGATTCACGGATTCGATCATTCCGTCGGCCACCCTGATGGAGCCGTGCACGATCTCGTCCCGAAGCACGATCCTGGCGTTCTTGATGGTAATGTTCATGATTATGCGGCCTCCTTGAAGCTGCGCATTTCGAAGAGTCTGTCGGAGACGAGGTCGCGGACTTCCTCGTCGTGGAAAATGCCGACCACGGCCGAACCCCGTTTCTTGGCCTCCCTGATGAGCTGGACCACCACCTGGCGGTTGTCCGCGTCCAGGGATGCGGTGGGTTCGTCCAGAAGCAGCACGGGATAATCCACGCTGAACCCCCTGGCGATGTTCACCCGCTGCTGCTCGCCCCCGGAAAAGGTGGCTGGGGGCAGGCTCCACAGGGCGGCAGGGATGTTCAGGCGTTTGAGCAGGAAGGCGGCCTTGTCCCTGGCCGTGACCGTGTCGCCGGTCAGGTTGATCAGGGGTTCGGCCACCACATCCAGGGCGGACACGCGCGGCACCACCCGCAGGAACTGGCTGACATAGCCCATGGTCTGCTTGCGGATGTCGAGGACCTGCCTCGGTGTGGCGCTGACGATGTCGACCATCTCCCCGTGGTGCCGGATGTGAACGGAACCGGATTGCGGGTGGTAGTTGCCGTAGAGCGAGCAGATCAGGGAGGATTTTCCCGAGCCGGAAGAACCGGCCAGGGCCACGCACTCCCCGGCCCGCACGTCCAGGTTGAGGCCCGAGAAAACGTTGATGACCGTGCCTCCCTGGGTATGCAGGGTGAAGGTCTTGTCCAGGTTTTTGACGGATATCATGAGTGTCATTGCGATTCCTATGCCTGCAGGATGGAGGACACCAGCAGTTGGGTGTAGGGGTGTTGCGGGTCGTCGAGGACCTGATCTGTCAGCCCGGCTTCCACCACCTCACCCTGTTGCATGACCATGAGCCGGTGGGCCAGCAGTCTGGCCACGGCCAGGTCGTGGGTGACGATGATCACTGACAGGCCGAGCCGGGAAACCAGGTTGCGGAGCAGGTCCAGGAGTTTGGCCTGGACCGACACGTCCAGTCCGCCCGTGGGTTCGTCCATGAAGACGATTCTGGGCGAGGTGATCAGGTTGCAGGCGATCTGCAGCCGTTGCTGCATGCCCCCGGAAAAGGTCTTGGGGAAGTGGTCGATGCGGTCTGCGCTGATTTCCACTTCGCCCAGCCACTTCATGGCCGTGGCCCGGATGTTGCCGTAATGCCGCGCTCCTACGCTCATGAGTCGTTCGCCCAGGTTGGCCCCGGCCGTGACACCTAGGCGCAGCCCATCGCGCGGGTTCTGGTGAACCACGCCCAACTCGGTGCGCAGGAGCTTGCGCCGGATCGCTTCCGGGCAGCCGTGCACGTCGATGTCGCCGAATTCGTTGGACCTGTATCCGACAGACCCTTCGGTGGGATCAAGCCTGCCGGACAGGCAGCTGAGCAGGGTGGACTTGCCGGAACCGGATTCCCCGACAATACCCATGACCTCGCCGGGCCACAGGTCGAAGCTGATGTCCCGGCAGCCGATCATCTGACCGTATCTCTTTGTCACGCCCAGGGCGCGGATCATGGGTTCGGTATAAGTGGTCATGGGTTTTCCTGTGCGTTTATCGGGTTGTGGCCCTTGAGCTCCGCGATATCTTCCTGTTCGCCCATGGGGCCGATATGCCCCTGTTCGCGCCGGGTGGTGCAGTAGTCCGTGTCCGAGCAGACGAACATCCGTTCGCCCTGGTCGTTGAGGACAATCTCGTCGAGATAGCTGTCCGTGGCTCCGCACAGGGCGCAGCAGTCGTCCCAGGTCTCCACGGCGAAGGGGTGGTCCTCGAAATCAAGGCTTTTGACCTCGGTGTAGGGCGGAACCGCGTAGATGCGTTTTTCGCGTCCCGCGCCGAAGATGTGCAGGGCCGGGCTCATGTCGAGCTTGGGGTTGTCGAATTTCGGGATGGGCGAAGGGCTCATGATGTAGCGGCCGTTCACCTTGACCGGGTACATGAAGTTGGTGGCGATGCGTCCGTGCCGGGCAATGTCCTCGTAGAGCTGGACGTGCATGACGCCGTATTCCTCCAGGGCGTGCATCTTCCGGGTTTCTGTCTCGCGGGGTTCGACCCAGCGCAACGGTTCCGGGATGGGCACCTGGTAAACCATGATCTGTCCGTCGGTCAGGGGCGTTTCCGGGATGCGGTGCCGGGTCTGAATGACGCTCGCTTCAGTGGTTTTTTCCGTGGTTTCCACCCCGGTGACGCGGGCGAAGAACTTGCGGATGGATACGGCGTTGGTGGTGTCGTCCGCGCCCTGGTCAATGACCTTGAACACGTCGTCGGACCCGAGTATGCTGGCTGAAAGCTGGATGCCGCCTGTGCCCCATCCGTAGGGCATGGGCATTTCGCGCCCGGCAAAGGGCACCTGGTAGCCGGGTATGGCCACGGCCTTGAGAATGGCCCGGCGGATCATCCGCTTGGTCTGTTCGTTCAGATATCCGTAATTGTATCCTGTTTCGGCCCTGCCGGGAGTTTTGTCCTCCACGGCTGCGGCCCCTGTGGTGAAGCTCATGCGGCCTCCTCGGCCTTGGTGTTGTTCGTGATTTCTTTCCGCATGGCACGGACCATGACCAGGTCGGCCTGGAAGTCCACGTAATGGGGGAGTTTCAGGTGCTGGACAAACCCTTGGGCTTCGACGTTGTCGCTGTGATAGAGGACGAATTCCTCGTCCTGGGACGGAGCCGTGATGTCCTCCCCGAGGTCGCGGGCCTGGAGGGATCGGTCCACCAGGGACATGGCCATGACCTTGCGTTCGTTGTAGCCGAAGGAAAGCCCGTAACCACGGGTGAATTTGGGCAGCTCTTCTTTCGAGCCGACAAAGCTGGTCACCATTTCGCATTCGGACACGGTTATGTCGCCGATTTCGATTTCAAAACCGAGTTCGTCAGGTATTACGGAAACACTTACTTCACCCATGCGGATTTCTCCGGCAAAGGGATGGTTGTCACCGAAGCCGCGCTGGCTGGAGTATCCCAGGGCGAGGAGAAATCCCTCGTCGCCGCGGGCAAGGTTCTGCAAGCGGATGTCGCGTTCGGCGGGAAAGGTCATGGGGTCCTTGGTGATGTCGCCCACTTCCCGCGCGTCGTTTGGGTCCGGGCTGTCCACCAGTCCTTCCCTGCCGAGAATGTCCATGATCCTCGAAAGGGGGGCATCGGGAGCCTCGACGGGCGTGGTTGCGGCCTTGGAGGGCAGGGATTCCGCAGCCAGGGTGAAATCCAGGAGCCTATGGGTGTAGTCGAAGGTGGGGCCGAGCATCTGCCCGCCCGGTATGTCCTTGAAAGTGGCGGAGACGCGGCGGCGGACCTGCATGGCCGTGGTGTCCAGGGGCAGGGTCGTGTACAGCCTGGGCAGGGTAGTGCGATAGGCCCGGAGCAGGAATATCGCCTCCACCAGGTCGCCGCGCGACTGTTTGATGGCCAGGGCGGCCAGCTCGGGATCATACAGTGACCCTTCGCTCATGACCCGGTCCACGGCCAGCCGCATCTGTTGGAGAATTTGTTCCACGGTCAGTTCCGGGACGGCCGGGTCTCCCCGCCGCTCCACGGCCATGAGCCGGTGTGCATTGTCGATGGCCTTTTCGCCACCTTTGACGGCTACGTACACGTTATATCCCCACTTGGACCGTTCTCGGGAGCGAGACGATCTCTGTTTCCGTTGTCAGAATCACATCGAACCCGAGCGGAAAGCGCAGGCTGTTCCGCTGCATGGCCCGCCAGAAATCCGTATGCAGCCCGGCTACGTGGAGCTGGGTGTCCTCTTTGATGCCCGGACCACTGAGTCTGACGCCTTTGCCCACGTCAAGGGAGGCAACCTGGATGATCAGGGTGGCTGAACGGTCGGGATATTCGATGTCGCCGGGGTTGAATTGGTCCAGGTCGGGCAGGGCGTTGCCGTCGAGGACCAGGCCGAAGGCGCAGTTTTCCGGTTTTCTCGTGATGGGGCAGCCGCAGTGGAATCTCAGGTAGGTCTGGACATCCAGCGGCGTACCCGTATTGACCCAAAGTGGTGTGTCCATGTCCACCAAGGCAAGGCAGACAGCGGCCGCAGCCGGGTGTAATCCCTTGGGGGGATTGGGCCAGTTGCCGAGCACGGTCACCGTGCCGGGGTGGGACATGGTGAGCAGTATTGCCCGGAATATCCTCTGGTTGTCGTGGGCAGGATCTCTCTTGTCCTGAAAGGTCGAGTCCATGGCGTATCCTGGCATGGTGTACCCCTTAGTCTTCGCCGCGGGCCATGGTGAAGAAGTTCACCCTGGTGGCCGCGGTCTTGGCTGCGTGTTCTTTCTGCTTCCTGCTCAGTTCGCAGGCGAGCGGAGTAATGATGGTCTCCCGTATGGACGGTCCGTGTTCGGGGTGCTGCAACAGCGCGTCAAAGACGGCTGCCAGCTCCGCATGCCGCTTGTCGCGTCCGATCACGTACCCGTGGCCGACGTTTCCGTCTTCAAGGCGGACGGAACAGCGGGACACGGTCATCTCGCCGAGGTTGAACTGGCCGCCCCTGGCTTCGGTCCGGGCACGGACCATGGCCATGCCGACTTCCGGCGGTCGGAGGTGCTCGAACGTGAGCACTGGGCCGAGGTCGGCCAAGAGCGCTTCCAGCCGGTCCGTTCCGGTACGGGAGAGCACTCCCATCCAGTTCTTTCTGTCCCGGGTTTGCGGATGCATGGGGTCTTTAGTGTCACTGTCAGGTTTCATTTCTGTGAAATCCTTGGGGGTTGTCTAGACAACCGCAGTTGTATGTGGTGTCGATGCCTGGCTGGAAAGCAACAAAGGGAGGAGAGCCATGCTCATCCGGGGAAACGGTGTCGCCCTGTGGCGTCAGATATATTCGCAGATGGAGGCGGACATTGCCTCCGGTCGGTTCGGGCCGGGTGACAGGCTGCCGTCTGAGAGCAGTCTGTCTGCAGAGTTCGGCGTCAACCGGCATACCATCCGCCGCGCCCTGGCCGTTCTGGAGGAGGGCGGATTGATACGCGTGGAGCAGGGGCGAGGTTCCTTTGTGCGCGAACCGGTCATCCATTATCCGGTCAGCAGGCGGACCCGCTTCAGCGAGAACCTGTCCCGCCAGCGTCGAGAACCCGGCAACATCCTGCTCATGGCCGTGGATACCGAGGCGGACGGAGTGGTGGCCGAGGCTCTTGGCATCAGGCCGGGCGAGGTCGTGACCCGCATCACCAGTGCCGGGGAGGCGGACGGCCGCCGGATAAGCTATTCCAAGTCCTATTTCCCGCGGGCCTTGTTCCCGGGCATGGTGCGCGTCTATCGGGAGTACGGTTCCGTGACCCGGACCTTGGAACACTTCGGGGTCGGCGACTATTCCAGGAAGCGGACACGGATCATCTCCCGTATGCCCACTGCCGAGGAGGCTCGGGAGTTGGCCCAGCCCAAGACCAGACCCGTGCTGATCACCGAAAGCGTCAATGTTGACGAGTCCGGCGTGCCGGTGGAATTCGGCGTCTGCCTCTTTGCCAGCGACTGGGTGCAGATCCTGGTGGAGTAGACCGATTGATGTCATGCCCTGTTCCTTGGTTGTCCGCCCTGTACCCGGTGCGGGTGTGGCGTGTTGAGGCCGTGGTAGGCCAAGCCGTGGAACGAGGCACTAGACAAGTCCTCGACTTGTGCGCTTTTGGATGGAATTTCAACTTGTTGTAACACTGCTGTCGTTTTCGTCTCACAAATGATGCGCTCCCGTGCTTTTTCAAGCCGGGCGCGTCTGTAAGTCAGGAAGGCATGAACACCTATATGAACACGAACAGCGGATTGGGCCCCAGGCCCAGGGTCCATCCCTCGGCAGACATCAACGACTGCTCCCTCGGCATGTATACGGAGGTTCTCGAAGGCTGCCTCATGCTGGAGAGTTCCCTGGGGGATTATTCCTATCTTAGCCCCGGTTGCGACGTGGCCCACGCGGACATCGGCAAGTTCGTGTCCGTGGCCTCCATGGTCCGCATCGGTCCGACCAACCATCCCATGTGGCGGACCGCGCAGCACCATTTCACCTACCGCAGCAGCCGCTACGGGTTCGGCCCGGACGACGAGTGGCTTTTTGACTGGCGGCGCAAACAGCGGGCGGTCATCGGCAATGACGTCTGGCTGGGGCACGGGGCCATTGTCCTGCCCGGCGTGACCGTCGGCGACGGTGCTGTGGTCGCGGCCGGGGCCGTGGTCAGCAAGGATGTCTCCTCCTACACCATCGCGGGAGGGGTTCCGGCCGGATTCATCAAGGAACGGTTCCCGCAGGCCGTCCGGGAACGATTGGCCCGTCTCTGCTGGTGGGACTGGTCCCATGACCGCCTTGGTCGGGCAGTCCCGGATTTCCGCCGATTGCCGGTGGAGGCATTTCTGGACAAGTACGAAAGCGAGGGATGCTGATGCCGGAACGATACGCCGTATATTACGCCCCGGAACAGGGGAGCGAACTTGAGCGCTTCGGTGCGGCCTGGCTCGGCCGCAACCCGGATGGCAAGCCTGTGGCCCAGCCCAGCCCGCCCGGCCTGGATCATGAGGCATTGAGCGATCTGACCGCCACACCCAGGCACTACGGGTTTCACGGTACCCTGGTTCCGCCGATGGCGCTCGGCGGCGGGTGTACTCGTCAGGAATTTATCGGCTACATTGAAGCCCTTGCCCGGACGCAGGAACCGTTTGAGATGGCTCCGCTGTCGGTCAGGCCGATAGGCTCGTTCCTCGCCCTTGTTCCCGAAGATCAGGCCGGGTTGGCGCATTTGGCCGAAGCGGCCCTGCGCGCCCTGCACCCATTTCGCGCGCCTCCTTTGTCGGCTGAAAAGAAAGCCCGGCGCGCCAAGGGGTTGACCGGGAACCAGGAGCGGCTCCTTGAAATGTGGGGATATCCCTATGTCCTGGAGGAATTCCGGTTTCATGTCACCTTGACCGGCCATGTAGAGGAGGAAGCCCGGCGGGCCGAACTCTTTGACATTGTTACCCGGTATGCCATTGGTGTCACCGGGCGTCCCTGGCCGGTCCGCGAGCTGTGCGTTTTCCACCAGCATGACAGGCAGGCTCCGTTTACCTTGATGCACCGGTCCAGGCTCGGAACCGGGAGGGATTATTAATGACAGGAAGATTGATCTACGTGATCGGACCGTCCGGCAGCGGCAAGGACAGCCTCATGCAATACGCCCGCAGGCATTGTCCGGGCAACGAAGCCGCCTTTGCTCACCGGTACATTACGAGACCGGCCGATGCCGGGGGGGAGAATCACGTTTTCTTGCAGCCCGATGAATACCAGGCCCGGCTGGAGCGCGGTCTTTTTGCCCTGCACTGGGACAGTCACGGATTCCGCTATGGGTTGGGCGTGGAAGTCAACTCCTGGATGGAGGCGGGTCTCAATGTGGTGGTCAACGGTTCCAGGGCCTATCTTCCCGAGGCGTCCCGGCTGTACCCGGACATCCGCCCCGTATTGATCTCGGTGGACAGCGACATCCTGCACCAGCGTCTTATCCTGCGCGGCCGGGAGTCGACAGAGGAGATTCAGCGCCGCCTGGAGCGGGCCGAGGCCTATGCGGTCAACCACCCCTGTTTGGAGCTGGTCGACAACAGCGGAGAACTCTCCTTCGCGGGCCGGAGCCTGCTCGGCATCATCAGGGGCAAACCCGCCAAAATGCGCCGGGCCGTATGACCGGATCGCCGGTGGGCATGGGTTTGCGAGGAATCTTGACAGCCCTGGAATGCGATTTATACATGGAATACCAGTGGCAACTTTTACCCATTCAAGGAGGATGCTATGACCGTTTCCAAGCTGAACCCCTGGAATTGGTTCAAGAGGGAACAGGTCAATGCCAAGTTGAACAAGGGGGTCCTGTGCATCTCCATGCCGAGGATCAAGAGAGCCGAAAGCGAGTCCAGGAAGATAGCCATCGGCACCTAGCCCCCTGTATTTCGAACTGCCCATTCAATGTGTTGACCCTGGTTTCGGCCGGGGTCTTCCGGCAATATGGAGGAAGCATGAGGTATCAATGTGACAAATGCGACTGGGTCGGAACCTGGGATGCATTAATACTGGAAACAATGTGTCCCCTGTGTCGGAGCAGCGTGCATCCGTCTGACAAGGAAGGAAACAGTCTTCACTCGGCGACTCCGGGAACCTCACTTCCGTGACGGCCGGTACTCGGTCCCGACACCATTCTCGTCCTCATGGCGAGGTCGGACAGGCTTCAATGATCGTCCCCCCACTGCTTGCGAGTGCGGGGGCGCTGCCTTGGAAGGTCTGATTTTTGCCGCATAAATAACGCTTTACTTTGTTCTGGTAATGATTGATAAGCGGTGCAGCTCAGCGTGACTGGACGCACGAATACTTCTTAGCCCCATTTGGGCAACCACGTTCCACATCAGTCGAACCAAGATTTACTCCCGTACCAGAGCCACCCCCAATACACCCGGGCAACCGGACCCCGACCGCTGTCGCGCGCCGTCGAAATTAACTCCTTTTTACCAAAGGTTTATATGACTTTTTCTACTTTTTCCCTTGATCAGCGTATCAATTCAGGCATCAAAGCCTGTGGCTATGAAACCCCCACCCCCATTCAGGATCAGGCCATTCCGCTGATCCTGGAGGGGCATGATGTCATGGGCCTGGCCCAGACCGGCACCGGCAAGACCGCTGCCTTTGCCCTGCCCATCCTGCAGCGTCTCCTTGAAAGCAAGAAGGCGACCCAGGCCATCCCCCGCGTCCTGGTGCTCGCACCGACCCGCGAGCTGGCCCTGCAGATCAACCAGAATTTTCGCGATCTCGGCAAGCAGACCCCCGTCCGCAGTGATGTGGTCATCGGCGGCGTGGGCATGAATCCGCAGATCAGGGCCTTCAGCACCTGTCAGGTCATTGTGGCCTGCCCCGGCCGTCTTGTTCGTCTCATGAGCAAGGGCGCCGTGAACCTGCACCATATCGACACCCTGGTCCTGGACGAAGCGGACCGCATGCTCGACATGGGCTTCATGCCGGACATCAAGCGCATCCTGGCCAAGCTGCCTGCCAAGCGTCAGAACCTGCTCTTTTCCGCCACCATGCCTGCGGACATCCGCAAGCTTGCGAATACCATCCTGGTGAATCCCAAAACGGTTCAGGTGGCCAACACCGTTGCGGTGGCGAGCGTGGGCCACGCCTTCTACACCACCCAGAACCACCTCAAGATAGGTCTGCTGGGCAAGCTGCTCGACACCACGGATCACCAGAGCGTGCTCATCTTTACCCGGACCAAGCACAAGGCCAAGAACCTGTCCCGCAAGCTCAGCAACGACGGCTACAACTGCACGTTCCTGCAAGGCAACATGAGCCAGAGCCAGCGTCAAAAGGCATTGGACGGTTTCCGCCAGGGCAAGTTCACCATCATGGTGGCCACGGACATCGCGGCGCGCGGCATCGACTGCGACTGCATTTCCCATGTCATCAACTTTGACATGCCGGACACTGTGGAGACCTACACCCACCGTATCGGCCGTACCGGCCGGGCCGGACGGGGTGGAGAGGCCGTCAGCCTGGTCACCCACGAAGACAAGACCCAGGTGCAATCCATTGAGCGCGTCATGCGCATCAAGCTCCAGCATCGTTCCCTTTAGAGACTCCGTCGCCAGAGACTGCGATACAAAATAAAGGGTCACGGCATGTGCCGTGACCTTTTTCGTGTGCGCCGTCCTGGCCGGCGGCTTCCCTTGGCCCGCCTTGAGAGGGGGGAGAGGGTGGTTCCGAGTTTGTACAATGAGTTTATTTTTTTGAATCGCAGCGCCATGGCGATTGCAGAAGTATGTAATAATTGTATCAAAATAATCATTTTTGACATGGTCTCCGCTATCCTGTATGCTCTTCCATAGCAATTATTGCATATAGGTGCTGTGCCGCTGTTTTCATTATGTTGCAGTTTAAAACACAGTATACATCAATATTACTATTTTTTTGCAGTTCTTTATTGATGTATTAATTAAAACTACCATTGCAAATTTCTATAACTTGAGAAAATCACTATGCAGTGGTGTTTCTAAATCAGCTATTATGTCTTTACCCACAAAGTGCCATATCCGGTCACATAATTCCCCTATTAACGGACAGCCGAGGATAACGACTCCTTGTGGGCTCCGTGATCGGGTGCCTTTGGTTTAGACCCTTTTCCCATCATCTTTTTTTTGATTCCTTCTTTGCCGCGTGCAAAGGAGGGGCGTCACATTTATTGGAGTAAATATGGATAAAATTCGCGTCGAAAACCTCTATAAGGTCTTTGGGAACAAACCGGATGCAGCCTTGAAAATGATCAAGGCAGGGCATGACAAGACCTCCATCCTGGAAAAGACCGGCATGAACGTCGGGGTGGACAATGCCTCGTTCACCATCGAAGCCGGTGAAATCTTCGTCATCATGGGACTGTCCGGCTCGGGCAAGTCAACCATGGTCCGTATGCTCAATCGACTCATCGAGCCGACATCCGGGCGCGTCATTGTTGACGGCCAGGATGTGACGGCCATGAACAGCGAGGAACTGGTCAAATTTCGATTGCACAATATGAGCATGGTCTTCCAGTCCTTTGCCCTCATGCCCCACCTGACCGTGCTGGACAACGCCGCCTTCGGCCTGGAACTGGCCGGGGTGGACAAGGCCAAGCGGCACGAGCGGGCCATGGAGGCCCTGGAACAGGTCGGACTGGCCGGGTGGGAGGATCAATATCCCACACAGCTTTCCGGCGGTATGCAACAGCGCGTCGGCCTGGCCCGGGGGCTGGCGGTGGACCCGGAAATCCTGCTCATGGACGAGGCTTTTTCCGCACTGGACCCGCTCATCCGTACCGAGATGCAGGACGAACTGCTCACGTTGCAGGAAGAGCATCAACGGACCATTGTTTTCATCTCCCATGATTTGGATGAGGCCCTGCGCATCGGCGACCGTATCGCCATCATGGAGAGCGGTCAGGTGGTTCAGGTGGGCACACCCGACGAGATTCTGCAGAACCCTGCCAACGAGTATGTCCGCGCCTTTTTCCGTGGCGTTGATCCGACCAACGTCATCAGCGCGGGCGATATTGTCCGCGACACCCATCCAACCATCGTGGCGACCAAGGGCGGCAGTCTGCGCACGGCCCACGAGATACTCAGCGGCAGCGAACTGGAATATGCCTATGTTGTCGATTCCAAGCGCCGTTTCCTGGGGGTCGTTTCCACCGAGGGTATCCGCAATGCCCTTGAGGCGGGCCTGCCCGAGAGACCGCTCAGCCAAGTCTTCCTCTCCGAGGCCTGTGCCGTCAACGCGAGTGAGTCCATGCAGGACATACTGCCCCTTGTGGCGACCGCGACCTGGCCGATTCCTGTGGTGAACGATGCCGACAAGTATCTGGGCGTCGTCTCCAAGAACCGTTTTCTCAGGACGTTGCACAAGACCGAGGTCACGTTGACCGAAGGAGGCGAATGATCATGTTCGATGACGCAACAATCCCCCTAGACCAATGGGTCAGCACCTTTGTCGACTGGCTGGTGGACAACCACCGAGAGTTTTTCCAGATGTTGAAATGGCCGGTGGAACAGCTCCTGACCGGGTTCGAGCACGGTCTCAATGCCATGCACCCGGCCATCATCATCGGTGTGGTCTGCCTGATCGCCTGGAGAGTCTCCGGCAAGCGGCTGGCGGTTTTTTCCATGGCATCAATGCTGCTCGTCGGGTTTCTCGGCCTGTGGGAGGACACCATGATCACCCTGGCCATGGTCCTTTCCTCGGTCGTCATATGCGGCCTGCTCGGCGTTCCACTCGGCATCATGGCCGGGCGCAGCGACCGGTTTCAGACATATCTCAGGCCCGTGCTTGACGCCATGCAGACCACCCCGGCCTTTGTCTATCTGGTGCCCATCGTCATGCTCTTTTCCGTCGGCAACGTGGCGGGCGTGCTGGCCACCATCATTTTTGCCCTGCCCCCCATCGTCCGGCTGACCAGCCTCGGCATCCGGGGCGTGCATCCCGAACTGGTGGAAGCGGCACAGGCCTTCGGGGCCACCCGCTGGCAGGTGCTCTTCAAGGTCCAGATTCCCCTGGCCATGCCGACCATCCTGGCCGGCCTGAACCAGACCATCATGATGGCCCTGTCCATGGTCGTCATCGCCGCGCTCATCGGTGCGGGCGGACTCGGTTCCCCTGTTATCCTCGGTTTGAACACCCTGGATATTGGACGCGCCGTGGTCGGCGGCCTGGGCATCGTGCTCATGGCCATTGTCCTGGACCGCATCACCCAATCCATGGCTCAAAAGAAATAAAAAACAGAACCCTAGGAGGTCCTATGAAATTCATGAAAATCTTCCTTACCGTCATCTGCACGGTCATGATCGCATCGGCCGCGCTGGCCACGGACATGAAGCCCGGCGAGGGCGTGACCCTGAAGCCCGCCCGCGCCACCTGGAACACCGGTTTTTTCCAGGAAGCCCTGGCCCGCCGCGGTCTCGAAGAACTCGGCTATGACGTTCAGAAACCCAAGGACCTGACAAATCCCATTGCCTACAAGTCCATCGTCCTGGGCGACATCGACTACTGGTGCAACGGCAATTTCCCTCTGCACACTCCCCAGCTGCCCAAGAACTTTGATGAGAAGGCGGCCATTCTCTCCCCGATCATCAAGGCGGGCGGCATGCAGGGATACCTGGTATCCAAAAAGGAAGTGGAACAATTCGGCATCAAATCCCTCGACGATTTCAAGCGTCCCGAGGTGATCAAGGCGTTCGACCAGGACGGCGACGGCAAGGCCGATCTGGTTGCCTGCCCTCCGGGCTGGGGTTGTGAAAAGGTCATCGCCACGCACATGGAGATCTATGGCCTGGGAGAGTATATCAAGCCCATCAAGGCCGCGTACGAGGCCGGTATGGCCTCTGCTCTGGGTGCATACAAGTCCGGCAAGCCGGTCTTCTTCTACACCTGGACGCCCAACTGGACCGTGTACAAACTCAAGCCCGGCAAGGACGTGATGTGGATCAACGTACCCGCTGAAGGCGATGTGAACGGCGAAGTCTCCGGCATTGAAGGGGCGGTTTCCGATCCGCTTCGTCCGGGATTCGTCGTGTACGATATCGCTGTCGTGGCCAACAAGAAATTCCTGGCCGCCAACCCGGCTGCCGCCAAGTTCCTGGATGTGTTCACCCTGCCCCTGGCCGATGTCAGCGAGCAGAACACCCGCATGAACGAAGGAGAGAAGTCCGACAAGGATATCGCCAAGCATGTGGATGAGTGGATCGCCAAGAATCAGGCTACCTGGAATGGTTGGCTTGATGCAGCTCGGAAAGCCGCCAAGTAGCGTCTTTCTCCACAGATGAATAAAGCCCCCGAAAGCAGAAGCTTTTCGGGGGCTTTTTGCGTCAGTCGTTAAAAGACGCTCAGTCGAGCCGACGCTTCAACAAAGGAGCGGTCAGGAGGCGGACGCCCCGATGCCGAGGGCGGACCGGAAGTCTTCAGCGACCTGTGGGGAGTCCTGGCCGATGATGACCATGAAGCTGCCGCCTGGCTCCTGGTCCATCGGCGTCAGGGAGGTGTGTCCGGGAACGAATTGGAATACTTCCGGGATGTCGGTGTCCAGGAATCGGACAATACCCTTGGCCCGGAGGACCTTGTCAGGAAGTGCGGCCACACCTTGGCTGAATGCGGCGCGGTCCACGGGTGCGTCCAGGGAAATGAGGGAGCTTTGGATGTTGTCGTCCATGTGGGTGGGTTGTGCGCCCATCAGGGGCAGAGTCGGGGCCGGGCGGCTCGGCGTGTTGCGGAAGTTCACCCCGTAGAGTGCTGCGGCCTGGATGTCCCCCTGGACCACCCGGTGCATGGTCCCTGCGGTGTTCAATGTCCGCAGGCGGGTTTCGAGTTCGTTGAGGGCCGATTCGGAAACAAGGTCGGCCTTGTTGACGAGCAGCACATCGGCCAATCGAACCTGGCTCCGGGCCACTTCGTGATTGTCCAGGGCGCGGGCGGCTCCGGCCGCATCCACCACCGTGGTCACCGAGGCGAATTCGAGCAGGTCGTCAAGGTCGGCTATTTCAGAAAGCAGGTTGGCCGGGTTGGCCAGTCCGGTGGTCTCGAGAACAACGAAATCCGGTTGGAATTCCGAGAGGATGCCCGAGAGGGCGGCCCGCAGGCTTCCGGCCAGGGTGCAGCAGACGCATCCTTCGTCCACTTCGGTGACGGCGTAGTGTTGCCCCATGAGTTTGCCGTCCAGCCCTTTTTGGCCGATTTCGTTCTGAATGACGGCCACAAAGCCGTTTTTGGCCGCCTGTTCTTCGATGAAACGGGCCAGGAACGTGGTCTTGCCGGACCCGAGAAAGCCGGTCAGGACGATAAGGCGCGGCTTGTCCGAGATGCCCATTGTCCGTTTGTCGATGCTGTTGCCCGCGCCCTGGATGTTCGGGTTCAGCCAGAGGGCGTCGGCCCAGTCTTCGGGAATGGGGGCGGGCCGTTGCCAGAGGTCTTTCGTGTCGGTGAAGTGCGGGTCTGCCGGAACAGGGGTGTTCCAGCCCAGCCCGAGGCGCCATGTTCGCGAATGGGGGCAGGCTTGAGAGGTGATCCGCGCGTTCGCGCCATAGGTCCTGCGTGTGGAGGCCATGCTGTGGCTGGTCAGCGAATCAGGGCTGTCGCCGAGGCAAAATGATGCGGAGGCGGCCAGGGCATTGAACAGGGGCAGCGCCGTGTCCCATGCCGGAAAATCCTGGTCCGTTCCGCCGGGCGGAACGGCTTGCACCGGGCCGTTCGGGGTTTGAATTTCCAGTCCGTCCCTGGCTATGACCACGTCGTGTTCCGGGGCGGACAGAGCCATGCCCACGCCCTGGGGGGCGGCTGTGAAAAAGGTCTCCAGTCCGGCAATGTGGAACAGGACGCGCAGATCGGGATGCAGGGTGAATTCGCGCACCCTTTCGAGATAATCTCCGGCCTGGGCGGCCAGTCCCGCGTCAATGCTGAAGGATTCGATCAGGTCTTCGTCCGGCATCGGGAAATAGGAAATGCCGAAGGTCGCCCGCCCGGCATCCTTCTGTCCGTCCGCAGCCAGGATTTCCACACCGTATACGCCCGGCATGCCGGTGACGCGCACGGTCAATCCTCCCCCGCCCTTTGCGCAGTCTCTCACGCCGCGCCAGCCGAGCCGGTGGCGGACGCCTGGAATGAAGTTGGCCCGTGTCATGAGCGCGCGGGGCAGTTCGACGGCGACCAGTTTGGGATTATCCAGCAACGCTGGAGGGAGCAATGCTTTCAGGGTGATGGACATGTGCGGCTCCGAAGGTGCCGGCCACCCCGCCGTAAGGCGGAAGCGGCCGGCGTTTATGAGGTTGGGGTGGGTTAGCCGAAGGTGATGGTGTCCCCGTTGCCGAGGTAGGCCTTGTCCTTGGAACGGTTTTTGGCGGTGCCTTCAACCACCGGATACCCGGCGGCGATGAACTTCTTGGCACACAGTACGCCCGTGCAGTGGTTGCAGCCGATGCGTTCGAATCCATAGTCGCCCAGGGAGATGACCAGGTCGTCGTACTTGGGGTCCCAGTCGTCAAAGGGCGAGATGTGCAGGCCGCCGTAGATGCCGTAGCACTTGTCGTTTTCGTACTTGATTTCGTTGTAGGCGGTTTCGGCGAACCGGATGATGCCCTGGTGGCAGCAGCCGGTGACGCTGACCAGTCCCTTGTCGGCCACGTTGAAGTAAAGGGATTGTTCCCCGTACACGCGGCAGATGATGGGGATGGCGAAGACGTAGCTCGCCATGCCGGGAATGACCTTGTTCAGGCCGTTCTTGACCGTGATCAACTTGCCCTTGTGACCGCAGTCCTTGATGTACTGCAAACCTTCCGGGTAGAACCCTTCCGGGATGTAGATGGTGATTTCCGGGTCGTATTTCAGCGCGACCGGAAGCCCCCAGAAGTGGTCGAAGTGTTCATGGGAGAAGAACAGGGCTTCGATTTCCTTGTTTTCGAGCATCTTGTCGATGCCTTCCCGCTTGAACGCCTCGTCGCACCATTTGTAGGACCAGCCGACATCAAGCAGGTATTTGGTCTTTTTGCCGTCCATCTGCTCCACTTCCACCAGGGCTGCGTAGCCGCCGGCGTTCTCGGGATGCACGGAGTTGCCCTCGATTATTTTCCAGGCTTCTTCCAGTCGGTTGGGAAGCAGGTGCTTGATCTGGGCGATGCCCTCTTCGTAGGAGCCCTTGCCAAGGCCCTTGCCGTTGCCGAACGGCGGCCAGTTGTAATCGTACTGGTTGACCAGCAACCCGCCAGCGCCCTTGATGTCGCCCATGAGAACGCCGTTTTCAAACCAGCTGGTCTCCGAGATGTTGGTCACTTTGACGCTTTTGCAGACGCCGATGTCGGTCATCTTGCGTTCTGCCTGGGTGAAGTGGCTCTTGCGCATGGGCGAATACGAATACAGTCCCATTGCGCCCAGAAGGCCCACGCCCACGCCGGTGGCGGCTCCCTTCAGGAAGTCGCGTCTGTTTATGTTGTCTGACATGCGATACTCCTTTCCGGGCTAGTTGCCGGGGATGATGTTGACGGCTGCATACACTGCTGGCAGTGCCCATACCGTGATAAAGTAGAAGACCACGCCCATGGCCACGCCTGCCGTCAGGCCCACGCCGAACTTCGGCGACCAGCGGACGTCCTCGATGGCCGCCTTCTTGGCAGCATGATCGGCTTCGATCTCTTCAGCGGTCTTGGGAACCATCTTCCATGCGGGCCAGTTGTCCATGAACCAATGGTGGACCAACCAGATGTTGACCAGCCAGATCATCGGGATCATCGGGAACTGTTGCGGGTGGGAGAAGCCTTTCTGGGTGCCCAGGAACATGTGCGAGGTCTTGTAGTAAACGATGTACAGCGCGATGGCGCCGATCAGGGTGACCACGGTGCGCAGCAGGACGTTTACTGGCATGGAGTATTTCTTGGGCCAGTTGTCGCAGTAGAAGGTCACGAACAGGGCCGGGACCAGGAAGAAGATGGCCATTTCGCCCACGTGCAGCCAGCGCCAGTCGGGCGCGAACGCGCGGCGGGTGCCTCGGATGGCTTCGCCCCAGGTCAGTTCCTGAGCGAAGTAGAGGAAGAAGTGCATGGCCAGGGCAATACCGATGATGCCGAAGAAACAGGCAAAACGGCGTGCCCAGTCGTTCTTGATCAGGTTGAAGGGATACCGCTCCCAGATGGTTTCCACCAGCCAGACGACCACGGTGCAGCACATGATCCACGAGATGTGGAAGTTGCCGGACACGGTGTCCGCGAACTGTTCCCAGTACGGGGGCGCAATGGAGGTGAAGTACTGCCACGGATGGTACAGGATGCCCATGTGCGGATGCATGGTCACGAAGTAGACCACCAGGGACAGGAAAAAGGTCATGATCAGGATGGAGAAGCCCTTGGCTGGTTGCGAAAGTTTCTGCCAGGGTGCTTCTTCAAAGGCCACGACCCATGCGGGTGAGAGCCAACTGGCGATGGCCGCGAACATCAAAATGGCCAGGGCCGAATATTCGATGGCGAAAAAGCTGGTCACGCCGGGCAGCTTTTCCAGTTGATCCGGGTTGAAGTAAGCCAGGCCGTAGTTGCCCATGAGGCCTTCGAAAAATCCTTTGATGAGCGCCACCAGAATGACCGCCGAAATGGTCGTCAGCACGGCTCCCTTCAAAAGGGGGTGGGCCGTTTCAAGCCATTTGCGCTTGAACGGCCAGAAGTTGAAGATGTAGACCATCCAGATCATCATGATGAGCCACCAGCGGCAGTACATGTATCCCACATACGGGGTGTACATGCGCATGACGCCACGCGGGTCCTGGAATATCCACCAGGACAGATAGAACACGGCGAGCGTGATCACCAAGCTTACCAGTGCGGGAATTGGTCCCGACCAGCGCTTGACGAGTTTGCGCTCTTCTAAGTAGCCTTCGCCAAACCGTTCCATAAGTAGCCTCCTTTCAAGAGGGGGTTTCCGGATCTCAGGCCCCAACCTGCTTTCCGGTTCGTTCGGTTCTACAGCCCGGATTTCTCCGGTCCGCTTCCTGTCATGGCCCTGTATACGGCTGCCAGCAGGGTTTCGCGGTCCGGGGAGTCCGGGTCCAGCCCTAGTCGTTCTGCTTCCATTGAAAGCATCTCAGGGGGAAAGTCCCCGGCAATGGCCTCCAGTTCGTTCCAGGAAAACGGTGTCCTTTCCGGAAGGGAGGAGGGCGCGTTGCCGTCCGTGGAGGCGGCTGGCTTCTCTGCCGAGAATGTTCCCTTGAAAAAATCTCTTCGTGTCAGACAGGCCATGTTCCACCTCTGTCCCGCTGTTCGGTTTTTTCCCTCAGCGAACGGAAGACCAGATCCGTCATGGGGATCTGTTCCCGCTCTTCGAGAATGCTGCACATGCGGAGGAAATAGTTGGCCGTGATGGCCCTGGCCCATTCGCTGTCGCGGGCGCGCAGGGCATGCATCAGTTTGATATGGTCCGCAAAAATGGCCTCGCGTTCATCCCGCCGCAGGGTGAAGAAGATGTCATAGGCGGCCATGTCCGCAGAGCAGACCTGCTCGACCGTGCGCACCAGGAAATCGTTGCCCGTGCCAATGGCGATGAGCCGGAAAAAAGTCAGGCATTGGTTCCAGACCCGTTTCGGGGACTCCTGAAAGATGGAGCGGGAGATGTCCACGCTGCACCGTTTGAGCTCTTCCAGTTGACGCTCTCCGATGCGGTCCGCGGCGTGTTCGGCAATCATGGGCAGGAGCAGGTAGGCCGCTTCCAACTGGTCGGCCATGACCTTTTCCGGGCTCAGGTTGAGGTCCAGGGGGTTGTCGTGGGCCGTTGATATGCCTACCCGCATGTAGCAACCGCTGCCGGGCCGGATGGCAACCAGCCCCCGAGCCTCCAGGGAATGCAGGATGGACCGGAGGGTGTTCCGGCTCACCTCGAGCATGGTCTCCAGCCGCCGTTCGGAGGGCAGCCTGTCGCCGGCCTTGAGCTCCATGTCCTGGATGATCTGTCCGAGTTTTTCGAGCGCCTTGTCTTTTTTGTTCATGATGCACCATGGTCCTCGGGCAATTACAGCCATATTGGAATTACCAATTAGCCGCCCGACAACAGTGGTGCCAACAAAATTGTAGAAAAAGGGGGTCGTTGAGCCAATTGTAGGTCTATATTGACCCAATATAGTAATTGGTAGAACCAATCAAGGCGTATGTGTCGTGATAACCGGGTGACCCGGTCCGGGGTGAAAACGACAGTTGACCGATGAGGGGCGTTTGCCTGAGGCAGTGCAGGAGTACGAAACATGGCAGGGCGCCGTGCTTCGCAAGATGGTTCGGAGCGGGTGATCCCTAGGAGCGGTTTCGTTTGGCCCGTTTGGGGCGGAGGGTGCGGGCGGCGTCGTTCAGGGGGGTGAGGATGTCGTCAAAGGCATCGGGTTTTACCCCTGCGAACTGATCCGGTTCGGTGGAACAGAGGATGAGGACGGTGCGCAGCGTCTTGCGTTCATAAAATGGTTTGGCGAAGTAGGAGCGGATGCCGCGTGGGATGAACAGGGCCCAATCAATGGGTTTGATGCTGTCCAGGGTGTCGTCTACCACCAGGTGATCCAGATTGAAGCGGACGATGTCTTCGGCAATGGTTCCCCTGTATGAGAACTCTTCTCCCTGCGGCATGTTGGCAAGGGGGGCGCCTGCTCCGGCTACAAAGACCTTGTTGCTGCGGGCATGGATGACAGAAAGCATGATCGCGTTGCACCGTGTGCTGATGGAGGGGTGTTTCAGCGCCTGTTCGAGCATGGCGGCAAGGTCCGGTGCATCCTTGAATCCGGCTTTCAGGTTTTTGGTCTGCGTCTGGGCGTCGGCGTCATTTTCCTTGTTGATCGGGGTGACCGACATCCTGATGAGCGCGGTCTGCCTCCACGGGACCCAGTGGAGTTTCGTTTCGGCCTTGAAGGGTTCGCCCTGTGTCGTGTTGAAATCGAGCAGGCCGGCCCAGGGTTTGTCAGGCAGATCGTTGAGTATGGCTTCGAGTTTCGTTTCGTTGGTTTTCGGGGACACTTCGGAAAAATGCGGCAGTCTTCCGTTGGATGACCTCGGCAGGCTGAAGAGATTCCTGGCGGCGGCGTTGGCCTGCCTGATGCGCAGGGACTGGTGATTGATCAGGAGGACCGGGGTCGGTACGTGATTGATGCGCAATCGCGCCGCTTCCTCGTTTTTCTGGATGTCCCGGATGACATGCACGGTGTCGCCGATGTCCAGGAGATACCCGTAATAATAGCGCGGGTCCGACGAATTGACCGCTCCTGTCAGCTTGAGCCACATGATGGAGTCGTTCGGGGTGTACACCCTGAAGGCCGTTGCCATGGTGCGGCCCTGGCTGACCGCGTCCAGAAAGGTGTCCAGCAGATGGGCGTCTTCAGGGAGAAGCATCTGTTTGCGGAAGGCCTTGTTCTTCAAAAAGAGCTGGGCGCTGTCGCCGAGCGGCAGCAGGGGATAGTTGTTGAGGAATTCGATACGGGAGCGGGCTATTTCGATACGCCAAAGCAGAGCGGGGAAATCATCCACAAAACTCCGCAGGTCTTCCACGGGTATGGCGTTTTCCCTGTCCTGGCCGCCTATGTCGGTATCGCGTATCATCTCATGTCCTCTTGTCCCTTGGCTAAGTACTGCAACTGGTAGGGACGGTCAACGCTGGGAATCGGGAAACTCTCCGCAGTGGGGACGGCAGTGGGCGGATTTCGAGTTCCAGGTTGCCCTCCACTTTGCCGATGCCGGGCGTATACGGCATGCGCCAACCTCTGTCGAGGCCGTCGGTCCCGGGCGCTTTATGGTTTGGTGATGGCATACCGTTTGAGCAGGGCATAGAGCCGGGCACGTGAGAGTCCCGCTATCCGGCAGGACTGTTCCATGTCGCCGAGAGTGATCCGCATCAGGTTCTTGAGATACTGCGTTTCAAGTTCCAGTATCTGCTGTTTGCGATGGGATTTCAGATCGGGAAAAGTGTCTGCATCGAGTATTTCCGTTTCCTGTTCGGACTGTGTGTCTGTTGCATTTCCCAGTGCCCGGCGGGCGAGCTGTGCCCGGATGGTCTTGGGAAGATGTCGCGGGTAGAGGATGGCTTCCTTTCCGGCCTGGGCAATGGCTTGTTCTATGGTGTTCATGAGTTCCCTGATGTTGCCGGGCCAATCATATTGCATGAGCGCGTCCAGGAAATCCGATGAAAACCCCTTGCCTTCTATTTTCATCCGCTGGCAATGGCGGCGGATGAAATTGCAGGCCAGTTCGTTGATGTCTTCGGCGATGGCCCTGAGCGGCGGGAGTTGGATCTGGATTCCGAGGAGCCGGTAGAAGAGATCCCGCCTGAATTCCTCTCTCTGGACCATTTCCTCCAGGTTGCGGTTGGTTGCCGCGAGCAGTCGGAAATTGCTGGTGACCTCCTTGACGCCGCCGACCGGTCTGAAGCTTCGTCCCTCCAGGACCCTCAAGAAGACCTTTTGCATGGAGATCGGCAGTTCGCCGATTTCGTCGAGAAAGAGCGTTCCTCCGTCCGCCTGCTTGATGAGGCCAATGGAGTGATGGTCGGCGCTGGTGTATGCGCCCCGTTCATGGCCGAACAGCAGGTTCTCTGCCAGGGTGTCTGGCAGTGCCGCGCAGTCCACGACCACGAACGGCTTTTTCTCCCGAGCGCTGTTTTTGTGGATGGCCCTGGCGAAGAGCTCCTTGCCGGTTCCGGTCTCCCCGAAGAGGAGCACGTTGCTGTCGGTGGCCGCCGCCTGGGCCACGGTATCCAGGCAGGCCAGGAGCAGGCGGCTGTTCCCTATGATCCCTTCCCTGCGCAGGGAAATCGGAACACCCGTTGTGCTTTTTTCGGTCTGGTACTCAATGATCCTGTGTATGTGCACGAGCAGCCGCTGCATGTTCGGCGGCTTGATCATGTAGTTCCACGCCCCGTTCTCTATGGCCTTTTCCACCACGTCCGGGTCTCTGTTTCGGGAGATGATGATGACTTCGGGAAAGGAGGGGATTTCTCTTATGGTGGCAAGAAAATCCAGGCAATCGCCGTCCGGGAGGCCGTCGCCGATCAGCACGATCTTATAATTGCCCATGTGGAGCATGCCCATGGCCCGGGCAAGGCAATTGCAGGATGCCGCAGGCAGCCCATGGCGCAGGAGGTCCGCTTCCAATTGCGTGGCAAAGGAAATGTCGCCGTCTATGATGAGGATGTCAGCCATGGCGTTCGCCCCACGATAATTAATCCGTCATATCATATCACGTTATTGTACGGATGTGTCAATAAACCGTTGCTTATGAATTCATTGGCAAAAAGTATTTAATAACAGCAGTGCTCCCATGAATATCGCCGGACAAGATGGTCTGCAGACCCTGCATGGCCGGTATCCAAGAGAGTGCCGGTGGACCTATGGGAGCACAATCGTTTCCTTTATCGGCGCTGGGTGTCACCTCATTCTGCGCCCGGTCTTGTCAGACAAGACAAATCCAGCAGCACAAGACGAAAATCCCTTGTTTCCGATTGCATTTCAGCCGTTTCACAGTGGTTCTCCATGAGCAATCGCAGAAGATTACTGCGCATATTCATAACGGTACGGATATTGATCTTGAGAAGAAGAGACACCCTTGGTTGCGTGGTTTGAAAACAGGTGTGTGTTTTTTTCTCCTGAATGACAACAGGTTGCCGCGGAAAGCCTTGAGGAACAAGAGCGCAGGCCGATGCAGGCCTTCTCAAGGTCACCATGAAAAGGCCCTGAAATGAGAAGACGAGGGGACGGTCGGCAGGAGGTGGGCGGATGCGAAGGAAATGGGATGCAAGGACAAAGGCGAGGCTGGTGCTGGAAGGGCTCATGGGGGGGTGCGTCAACGAGCTGTGCCGGTCCCACGATCTTCGGCCCGGTCAATATTACAAGTGGCGGGGGTATTTTCTGGAGCACTGCCATCAGGTTTTCGAGAGACCCCCGAACGCCCAGGACGAGTCGGAGTTGGCAGTGGAGAACGAGAAGCTCAAGCGACTTGTCGGTGAGTTGACCCTGGAATTGAACAGCGGCAAGAGCATTCGTTGACCACCTGCGGGAGGGGCGAGCCATGGCCAAGAAGATAGGCGTCTATGTATGTCATTGCGGGTCCAACATCGCGGGCAAGGTCGACTGTGAAGGTGTCGCTGCCTACGCAAGGGGGCTCAAGGACGTTGCGGTTTCGCGCGACTACCAGTTCATGTGTTCGGACCCCGGTCAGGAGATGATCATCAAGGATATCAGGGAATATGGCCTGAGTCGCGTGGTGGTCGCCTCCTGTTCCCCCAGGCTCCACGAAAAGACGTTCCAGGGGGCATGCGCCCGGGCTGGTCTTAATCCGTATCTGTTGCAGCATTCCTGCATCCGGGAGCATTGTTCGTGGATCACTGCGGATCCGGTCGAGGCCACGGCCAAGGCCATGCACATCGTGGAGGCCGCCGTGGAGAGGGTGGGGCAGCATCAGGAACTCTTTTCCCGTGAAGTCGACGTCCTGCCGGATGTCATGGTGGTGGGTGCCGGAATTGCCGGTATCCAGGCTTCGCTGGACATAGCCAAATCAGGGCACCGGGTGCATCTCGTGGAAAAGGGACCGTCCATCGGCGGGCATATGGCCCAGTTCGACAAGACGTTTCCGACCCTGGATTGCGCGGCCTGCATCTCCACCCCCAAGATGGTGGCGGTTTCCCAGGAACCGAACATCAACCTCATGACCTGGAGCGAGGTCGATGAGGTTTCCGGCTTCGTGGGCAACTACACGGTTACGGTCCGGCACAAGCCCCGCTACATCAATGCGGATATCTGCACTGGGTGCGGTGCCTGCCTGGAAAAGTGTCCGACCAAGGCACCCAGCGAGTTCGATGAAGGGCTGACCAGGCGCAAGGCCATTTTCAGGAATTCACCGCAGGCCGTGCCGAACACGCCGGTCATTGACGGGACCATCTGCAAGATGATCACCAAGGGCAAGTGCGGCGTCTGCCAGACGATCTGTCCCACCGGGGCCATCGATTACGAGATGAAGGAGAGCCTTGAGGTCTTTCATGTGGGCAGCATCGTGCTGGCCACCGGGTACGCGGCCATGGACCCGACGCCCATGGCCGAATACGGGTTCGGCAGGTTCGACGAGGTCTATACGGCCCTCCAGTTCGAGCGGCTGAACAACGCTGTGGGTCCGACCGGCGGCAAGATTCTCATGAAGAACGGCAAGTTGCCCGAGAGCGTGGCCATCATCCATTGCGTGGGCAGCCGTGACAAGAATTACCACGAATACTGCTCGCGAACCTGCTGCATGTACGCCCTCAAGTACGATCACCTGATCAAGGACAAGGTGGGGCACAACACCAAGGTATATAATTTCTACATAGATATGCGGTGCTTCGGCAAGGGGTACGAGGAATTCTACAAGCGGGTGCAGGAAGAGGGCGTGACCTTCATCCGTGGCCGTCCCGCAGAGATCGTCCAGGAGAACGGCAAGCTGGTGGTCATCGGCGAGGATACGCTCCTCGACATGAACGTGCGGGTGCCGGTGGACATGGTCGTGCTCTGTACCGCCATGGAGGCGCAGCCCGACATGACCGAGGTGGCCCGTGTCTTCGGCGTCGCCCAGGGCCAGGACGGCTTCTTTCTGGAAGAGCACCCCAAGCTCGGGCCGGTCTCCACGGCCACGGACGGCGTGTTCCTGGCCGGAGCCTGCCAGGGACCCAAGGATATCCCGGACGCCGTGGCCCACGCATCGGGCGGTGCGGCACAGGCCTTGGCCCTGGCGGCCCGTGGCAAGGTGTCCATTTCGCCGACCACGTCATGGATCAATCCGGATGTCTGCGTCGGCTGCAAGGTGTGCGTGGGGCTGTGCCCCTATTCCGCCATCGAGTTCGACGAGCGCAGGCAGGTGGCCGTGATCAACGAGGCCATGTGCAAGGGGTGCGGCAGTTGCGCCGGGTATTGTCCCAGCGGAGCGGCCCAGATCAAGCATTTCAACGAGAACCAGATATTCAACGAGATAGATGGACTGTTGGGCATGATGGAAGACATCCCGCCGGACATCGGCAGGCCAGGCACAATGCCGGATGACTCTTCCGCAGCAACCCGGCCCAATCCATCGGCCTGAGGAGGCGGATATGCATACTGAATTCGAGCCGACCATACTGGCCTTTGTCTGCAACTGGTGCACGTACACCGCAGCGGATCTGGCCGGGACGTCACGGATGGTGCAACAGCCCAACCTGCGGATGGTGCGGATGATGTGCACCGGCATGGTGGACCCGAAGTATATCGTCAAGTCGCTCCTGTCCGGGGCGGACGGTGTGCTGGTCAGCGGCTGCCATCCCGGCGACTGTCACTACATCAACGGGAATTACAAGGCGCGCAGGCGGGTGAAGCTCCTCAACGAGATCCTGCCGCAGTTCGGCATCGAGAAGGAGCGGGTGAAATTGACCTGGGTCGGGGCCAGCGAAGGCAATGAATTCGCGGCGACCGTGAACAATTTCATCAACGAGATCAGGGAACTCGGCCCCATGGAAGTCCGTTCCATGGCCGTGGTCTGATTTGATTCACAGGGAGGGTGCGACATGGCGACCACAGCGAAAATACAGGTTGAAGGGGATAATCCGGTGCTGGCTCTCCAGGGCTTCCTGAAGGGGCTTCTGGATGACGAATCCCTGGGCGGCATTCTGGTGCCGGTGCATCTTTTCGGCAAGGGAATGCCGATGCCGACGCTGGTGACGAATCCGGTCCAGTTGACCGGAGCGGACCCCCTGGCCCCGGCCTACCCCATGAACAGCGCCAAGCTCCTGGCCCGCCTGACCCGCGGTCAGTCGGGCGAGCGGATCGCCGCGGTCATGCGGCCGTGCGAAATCAGGGCCTTTGTCGAACTGGTCAAGCTCAACCAGGGCAGTCTCGACGATGTCGTCATCGTGGGCATGGATTGCATGGGGGCCTATGACAACGTCAGCTACAAGACGTTTCGAGGCGACGGGGATGCGGTCGAGGCCACGCTTGAATTCCATGGTCCGACGGGAAGCGGCCCGGACACTTCGCGAAACGGTGTCGACATTACACCGGCCTGCCGGGCCTGCGAGCATCCCGATCCCCAGAATGCGGACATCGTCATCGGCATAGCCGGGGCCAATCTGCACATGGCGATTCCTGTCCTGGCCACCAGCGCCAGGGGGGAAGCCCTGCTCAGCGGGATGGGCCTGCCCGCCGTGGATTCGGCCAATGGCCGGGACAAGGCCCTTGAATCCCTGATTGCGAACCGGGTGGCCTACCGGGACGCCATGCTGGAGAAGACCAGGGCGGCCACCGGCACGCTGACCGATCTCTCCGAATATCTCTCTGCCTGCGTCAATTGCTACAACTGCCGGGTGGCCTGCCCTGTCTGCTACTGCAAGGAGTGCGTGTTCAACACCGACGTCTTCGAGCACAAGCCGTGGCAGTACATGGAGTGGGCCAAGCGCAAGGGCAGTCTGAAGATGCCCACGGACACCATCTTCTATCATCTGACCCGCATGGCGCACATGAGTACGGCCTGTGTCGGGTGCGGGCAGTGTTCCAACGCCTGTCCCAACGATATCCCCGTGATGGAGCTGTTCCGGTCCGTGGCGGCCCGGACGCAGGAAAGCTTCGAGTACGAAGCAGGCAGAAGCCTCGACGAACCGCCGCCGCTGTCCGTGTTCAAGGAAGACGAGTTCCAGGACACGGTGTCGCACATGATCTGATCTCCGGGAGGGCGCTATGAGAAAGCAGTATGGGGCATTGGTGGTCGGCGCCGGAATAGGCGGCATCCGGGCCGCCCTGGACCTGGCCGTCACCGGGCACAAGGTCGCCCTTATCGACAGGCGGCCGAATCATGGCGGCATTTTGAGTCAGTTGGACTATCAGTTTCCCACCGACCATTGCGGCATGTGCAGGATGCTGCCGCTCATGGCGCGGGATTCGTCCAGTCAGTTCTGCCTGCGCAAGGGGCTGTTCCACGACAATATCGACATCCTGCTCTCCACGGAAGTGGCATCACTGGAAGGCGAGCCCGGAAAATTCCTTGTTTCCCTGAAGCGCAAGTCGCCCCTGATCGATCCGAGCAGGTGCGTGAGTTGCGGCAAGTGTTCCGAAGTCTGTCCGGTGCGGGTTCCCAGCGAATTCAACGCCGGATTGACCCAGCGCACGGCAGTGTACCTGCCCACGCCCCATGCCATCCCGAATCATTATGTCCTTGACCTGGACAATTGCCAGCGGTGTTGGAAATGCCATGAAGCCTGCCCCACCGGGGCCATCGATTTCAAGTTTGATCAGCGTCAGGATTTCCATATTCTCATCGTGGACAGTGATGCCGGTCTGGTCGGTTTTATGCTGGAAAGTCTGAAGGAACAGAATTTCCCCCTCCACTGTGTCGTGACCGGGCAGGAGGCCGTGGACATGGTCGCCTCGAACGACAGAATCCGCCTGGTGCTTCTGGGCACGAATATCGAGGACATGGATGCCGAGCGTGTGTTGACCCGTGTCCTTGAACTGCGTGCGCAGATGCCTGTGGTGGTCATGACTGAGGCGGGACAGGAGGACAAGGGCAACGACCTGGTCATGCAGGGCGCGCGGGAATCGTTGACCAAGTCCTTTGCGGCCAAGCGTTTCGTGGCCTGGCTGGACAAGTTGTATATGCGCATCATGTCCGACACCACCGAGGAACTCGAAGTCGGGGCCGTGGTCCTGGCGGGCGGGTTCGAGTGCTACAATCCCAGGATGAACCCCGAGGGGAGCGAGGATATCTGGAATTACAATCATCCCGGCGTGCTCACGGCAGTGGAGTTCGAGCGTCTGCTGAGCGGCACGGGGCCCACGGGCGGCCGATTGCTTCGTCCCGGCGACAACGCGCCGGTCAGGAGCATCGCCTGGATACAGTGTGTCGGCTCCCGTGATGTCCAGAAGAACGCTGATTTCTGTTCCGGCATCTGTTGCATGTTTTCCATCAAGGAGTCCGTTCTTGCCAAGAAGGTCACCGGAGGTGCGGTCGACGCCACCATATTCTACATGGACATGCGGACATCCGGTAAGGAGTACCAGCGATACCGCAATCGGGCGGAATTTGAGGAGGGCGTTCGCTTCGTGCGCAGCCGGCCCCACACGATCATGCCTTCGGACGACGGGGCGGGGCTGAAGGTCGGGTACATGCGCGAGGACGGGAAGATCTTCTTCGAGACGTTCGACATGGTGGTTCTGGCCGTGGGCGCGCGTCCGCCGCAGGGCATGGAAAAGTTCGCCCTGACCACCGGCCTGGACCTCAACCAATGGGGTTTTGCCCAGACGCAGCCCTACAGGCGCGAGAGGACCAGCCGTTTGGGCGTCTTTGCCGCCGGGGCTTTCGGCGAACCAAAGGACATCGCCGAATCCGTGATCCAGGCGGGAGCCGCCGCCCAGGCCGCTTCACGTATCATCAAGGTCTACGATGTGCTTGCCGGTATCGAGGCCGATCCGGACACGGAATATCCCGATGTGTCCAGGGAGTCGCCCCGGACCATGGTGGCCGTGTGCACGTCCTGCCCCACCCTGGAAAAGGCCGTTGACCTGGAGGCCCTGAGCCGGAAGATGTCCAGAGTGCATTCCGTCTGCAAGGTGGTCTCGGTCGGTTCGACCTGTACCCGGGAAGGGTGGGAGGCCATCGAACAGTCCGCCATGGAGTTCAAGCCGAACCGGATTCTGATCGGCGCGTGCATGCCTTACGCCTACATTCCCCGGCTCAAGGATCTGGGCCGGACCATTGGCCTGAATCCGGCGCTCATGGATGTGGCGGATATCTACAGCGCCACCTTTGAGGCCGCAGATGAAGGCAAGGTGGAAAAGGAGATTTATGCGGTCCTTTCCTCGGCCGTTGCCCGTTTGCAGGGCGCTGATCCGACGCCTCCCCCGGTGATGGTCAAGGTGGCCCGGTCCGCCTTGGTCGTTGGTGGCGGGCTGGCCGGAATGACTGCGGCCATGTCCATTGCCGACCAGGGGTATGGCGTCTGTCTGGTGGAAACCGAGGAGGATCTCGGCGGCATGGCCATGCGGCTGCATACGCAGCTCGACGGTTCCGACCCGCGCAAATACATGGAGGAGCTTGTCGGTCAGGTGGAGAAGCATCCCAACATCAGGGTGTTCAAGGATTCCCGCGTGGCCCTGTCCAGAGGCAGCGCCGGGATGTTCCGGTCCGTCATCGCCAGCCCCCGCGGGGTGTTCCCTCTGGAACACGGTGTTTCGATCCTCGCCACCGGCGGCCATGAGGTCAAGGTTTACGAGAGCGGACTCTGCGTCCACAAGTCGGTGATGACGCATCTTGCCCTTGAGGAGCAGCTTGCCACGGGTGTCCTTGACGCAGGTGCTTTGACAGGGGTTGCCATGATCCAGTGTTGGCGTTCGCGGGATGAGGACCGCACGTATTGCAGCCGGGTCTGTTGTCCCGAGATGCTCAAGAACGTGCTCACCCTCAAGGGGCGTAATCCGGATCTGCCCATCTATGTCTTTTATCGGGACATCATGGTCCAGGGTTTTTTGGAGACCTATTACACGCAGGCCCGCAAGGCCGGGGCCACATTCATCCGGTACGATGTGGACAACAAGCCAAAGGTGGAGTTCCAGGAAGGCAAGCCCGTCATCACGGCCTTTGATCCCGTGCTCGGCAGCGAAATACGGATTCAGGTCGACATCCTGTCCCTGTCCAGCGGCGTGGAGCCCAATGATGTGGAAGACCTGCTGGAAGTCTTTGGGGTGGAGGTCAATGAAGACGGATTCTACCAGGAGGCTGATTGCAAGTGGCGGCCCGTGGATTTCCTCAAGCAGGGCATCTACATGTGCGGGGTCGCGCACTCGCCGCGGCGAATGGATGAGACGATCTCCTCGGCAAAGGCCGCTGCCCAGCGGGCGTTGCGTATCCTGAGCGCCGAGAAGATCGCCCGCGAAACCGTGGTGGCTTCGGTCCGGCACTCCCTGTGCTCCCTGTGCCAGGCCTGTGTGTCCGCCTGTCCCTACGGTGCCCGGGTCGTGGACATGGAGGCCGAAAAGATCGTGGTGGATGAAATCCTGTGTCAGGGGTGCGGTGCGTGTGCGGCGGTTTGTCCCAACAGCGCCACCGTGCTCAAGGGATTCCATGACGGGCCGATGATGTCCGTCATTGACGCAGTGCTGGAAGAACCGGCCTAGGCCGGGGGTTGGATATTGCAAGGATGGTGAACCATGAGCCAGGCGATCAGACAGACATGGAGTCCGGCGACGGATGAATTCCAGTCGGTGCTCAAGGAATTGAAGGAAGCGGTCGGGGCGTGCATGCAGTGCGGAACCTGTACGGCGTCCTGCCCCAACGGATTTGCCATGGATGTGACCCCCCGGCGCATGTGGCGGATGATCCAGTTCGGCATGCTGGATCAGATTCTGGAGAGCCGGACATTCTGGTTCTGCTCCTCCTGCTACATGTGCACCCTTCGGTGTCCTCGCGGTCTGAAGCTGACGGCGGCCATGGGTGCGCTCAAGCGGTTGGCGAGTCTTAACGGGAGTCGTCAGGCCAGGAAGAACGGGGCCTTCTATTCGGCTTTCATGGAGGACGTCGAGGCCCTTGGCCGGGTGCAGGAAATGAGCCTGATGAACCGGTTTTTTTTCAAGCGAAAAGACCCCACGTTGCCTCTGAGCTTTGTTCCCGTGGGGATGAAGATGCTGGCAAAGGGGAAGCTGCATATGCCCAGCGCAAAGCAGCGCGGGGTGCTCGCGCCCATGTTTGCCAAGGCTCGTGAGATGGAGGGGCTGACATGAGATACGCCTATTATCCGGGATGTTCGCTTCAGGAGAGCGCGCAGGAATTCGATGTCTCCGTGCGGGCGGTCATGGGAAGGCTCGGGGTCGAACTGGAGGAGATTCCCGATTGGACCTGCTGCGGAGCCAGCGCTGCCGAACCGGTCAGCAAGCTCATGAACTACGCGCTTCCCGCACGCAACCTGGCCATTGCCGAAAAGGACATGGGCGGGGTGGACGTGCTCGCACCGTGCAACGCCTGTTACCTCAATCTGCTCAAGGTGAATAAGGAGGTGGTCGGGAACAGGCGCCTTCACGGCCGGGTCAACGAAGTGCTGGCGGCATCGGGTCTGATCTACGGGGGAACGGTTCAAGTCCGCCATCTGCTCGACGTGCTCTTGAATGATGTGGGGGCCGGGATAGTGGAGCAGAAGGTGACCGACAACCTGCAGGGAATGAAGGTCGCGCCGTATTACGGCTGCCAGATTCTCAGGCCGTATCCGGTTTTCGACGATCCGGGCAAACCTCGGTCCATGGAACCGATTCTCAAGGCCCTTGGCGCGACCGTCCACGAGTGGGACTACGGCAACCGCTGCTGCGGCGCATCCCTGATGATGGGGCACCGCGATGTGGCCATCCGGTCCGTGGCGGACATCCTGAACGGGGCCGAAGGTGCCGACGTCATCGTTACCGTTTGTCCTCTTTGTCAGATGAATCTCGAGGCCTATCAGGGCCGGGCGGTCAAGGCAGGGGGACGCTTTGTACCGGTCATGTATCTGTCGCAACTGATGGGGGTGGCTTTCGGCATGGGAGAGAAGGCCATGCAGCTGGGGAAAAACATGACCCTGACGGACAGGATGCTTGATGAGTTGGGCAGCAAGGCCTGGAGGTGGAAAGATCAGAGTGCGGGGGGCGACCGAGCGGGTGAGGAAACCATGGAAACAAGCAAGGGGGTACATCATGTTTAAGGACATCATTGTTGGTGTGACACCGACCGGAATCGACGATTACGCGGTCAATGCGGCTGCGGAATTCGCCAGGAAGTTCGAGGCAAAGCTGTATCTGACCCATGTGGCCGGAATGGAGCAGGGTTGGGGATCGATCGAAACCCTGGAACCGTCCGGCGAAACAGACCGGATCAGGAACCAGCTCGAGGAAATGTACGGGGAGGTGCTGAACGGCGTCCAGGATGCCAAGATATCGGTGGTTGCTGGCATTCCTCATAGTGAAATCCTCCGTTTGGCACGGAACAAGAACACCGACCTGATCATCATGGGGCCGCATACCAAGGAGTTTGAGGAGAAGCGTTCCAAGATGTGGGGTATGGCGGGCAGCACCCTTGAGCGCGTGAGCCAGAAGGCCCGTTGCCCGGTCATGATCGTGCGCAAGGAAGTGATTCACAAGGAACCTTTGTTCGAAAACGTCCTGGTGGCCACCGATTTCTCCGAGCAGGCCGAATGTGCCGTGAGTTATGGGGGACAGGTGGCCCGTCAGTACAAGGCCAACCTGATCGTGACCCATGTTGCCGAATCCGGCGCCACCGAGGCCGAGATCCTGGCACGGCTTGAAAAGGAGTGTGCGCCGCGTTTGCAGGGCGTGTCTTCGGTTTCCTATCTGGCGAGTCTGGGCAAGCCCGCCATGGAGATTCTGCGGATGGCGCAGCAGACCAAGGCGGACCTGATCATCATGGCCCACCACACCAGGGAAAAGGATCCGGACAAGGCCTTTTTGGGTTCCACCGTGGTTCAGGTGGCCCTGAATTCCCTGTGTCCGACCATGAGTGTCAACCGGTACTTCGATCTGAGGTGCGGCCTGATGTACGACCAGACCGGTCAGGTGGTGGAGGTGGAATCCGAGGCTGTTGTCTAGCGGCCAAGGCCGAGTTCAGTAACACCTGTTGTCCGGGAGGATGCCATGGGTGAGTCAGCCATACTTGTTGTCGAACCAAAGCAGTCGGCATTGGTGCGGAAGGTCAAGGAGTTGTTGCCGGGAGGCGGCAACCTGAACATGTGCCTCACATGCGGCGCATGTTCCGCCGGTTGCCCGGCCACCGGTCTGGAAGGCATGGACCCGCGCAAGTTCCTTCGACTTGCCCTCATGGGCCAGGAAGAGGTCATACGGTCCACCCCCTGGGTCTGGTTGTGCACCATGTGCCGCCGTTGCGTGTACGCATGTCCCATGGGGGTGGATATACCGCAACTGGTGTACTATTGCCGCCAATCCTGGCCGCGTGAGGATCGCCCAAAGGGCATACTGGGGTCCTGCGAACAGGCCTTGAATACGCCGGGAAACAGCGCCATGGGGGCGTCCAGTGAAGACTTCAAGTTCGTGGTGGAGGATGTCCTGGAGGAGGTCCGGGAGTCACAACCCGGGCAGGAAAACCTGGAGGCGCCCATTGACAAGAAGGGGGCCTGCTACTTCCTGAATCAGAATTCGCGAGAGCCCGTTACCGAACCTGACGAGATGGTTCCCCTGTGGAAGATCCTGAACATGGTCGGCGCGGATTGGACTTACAGCACCAGGGGATGGGCTGCCGAGAATTATTGCATGTTCCTGGCGGACGACGAGGCGTGGGAAAACGTTGTGCGCAACAAGGCCAGGGCCGTGGAGGAGCTGGGCTGCAAAGTCTGGCTCAACACGGAGTGAGGACACGAATTTTACGCAGTCCGGGCTGGACTGCAAAAATTTAATATTGAGCATGACTTTGAGATGGAAAGCATCATCAGTTTGTATGCCCGCTGGATTCGGGAGGGAAAATTGCCTGTGAATTCCGATTGGAACAAAGATTTGGGCGTAACCTTTACGGTTCAAGACCCCTGCCAGTTGGTGCGCAAATCCCTGGGAAACCCGGTGGCAGAGGATCTGCGCTTCGTGGTTCGTTCCGTGGTGGGTGAGGAAAACTTCATCGATATGTGGCCCAACAGGTCCAATAACTATTGCTGTGGAGGCGGCGGAGGTTTCCTGCAGTCCGGTTATTCCGAGGAGCGTCGGGCATACGGGGACATCAAGCTTAACCAGATTCTCCAGACCAAGGCCGACTATTGCATAGCGCCCTGTCACAACTGCCATTCCCAGATTCATGACCTGAGCGAACACTCCGGGGCAGGTTTCCCTGTGGTGCACCTTTGGACATTGATATGCCTTTCTTTGGGGATTCTGGGTGAAAACGAGCGGGAATATCTGGGCGATGATCTTAAGAACGTGGGACTGTGAATGACCTGGTCATCAAGCCCGGGGCGCGGCCGGGCCTTGGGCTCATTGCAGGAGGATTGAATGGATGCTGGTCCTGTCGACGGCAGCAAGACAGGTGAACATACAGGCAGGCATGGTGTCGGAGAATAGCGTCTCTGGGGCTATTTTTCGTATTTTTTCTGGATGCAGGTCTGGTCCCAGGTCCAGTGGTCGCAGGTGTTGGAGTAAATAATGCAATAATTCGTGATATTCAGCGGGATGAACTGGCTCTTGGTGAAGTGGGCCATGTAGTATGCATCGGAGCGCATCCGTGCGTCCCATATCTTGTAGCCGGTGGAGAGCGTTGTCGCGACCTCAAGGCTGCACAGCCACTCGTTGATACCCCAGGCGTTGATCCCTCCCGCCGCCTGAATCTTGTTCGCCAGCCCATCGTTTTGGGGCGCGGTGTCGAGATAGCTTTCCACATAGTCCCGGAGAGCCGATCCGCTCGGATCGGTTTCATCAGACCATGCCGGGTTGCCAAGACCCACCACCAACAGGAGCACGGGGAGGGTGAAGAATATCACGCTCAGTCCTTTTGTTGTCATGCCGTTGCCTCCACCGATATGTACATGGTGTTAAAGGACTTCAGGTCATGCGTATTGTCAAAGAGTGTTTACGTGAAAGAACGTGAATTCCCGTGAACCAATAGTTTCTTGCGCCGCAGACCGCAGAAAAAACCGTGCCTCTTCACGGGGGTCGGGAAACGCCTATCCCGATGAAATACAGCTTGTTGCCTTGAGGCAGCCTGTTTTCACACGGATTCACATGGAATCAAATTGACGCAGGGGTCGCAAAGACATCTACTTGATGTGCGGAATGAAGCCGTTCGGCCCGGGTACTTCGGGGCGGATGGCGCTGCCGCCCGACCGGCGAGTACAATTTTTAAGAGAAGCAGAGGATGGCATGCAAGGTATTTCGTTGAAGAATGCAAGACGTGTGGCTCAGGCTGTTTGTGTGTGCACGGTGGTGTTTCTTGCCTGTGCAGGAAGTGTATATGCAGAGACTTTCGTCGATAACGGCGATGACACGGTTACCGATACGCTCTCGGGGTTGATGTGGTCGAAGAACGGAAGCCCCGGCGGTTATGTCCAGTGGACCGATGCGGTGGCCATAGCCTCTTCCGGCAGTTTTGGTGGGAAGTCCGGGTGGCGGATGCCGACCAAGAGTGAACTTCTGGAACTCTATGCGCATCTGGGAGGGAGCAAGGGGCCTTTCAGAATGGATTTTGTGGGCGGGGTTCCCCATTGGTCCAGCACGGTTGGCACTTGGAGTTCCCTGCTTCGAGAGCTTGTCAACATGAAGACGGGAAAGTCGGAGACTCATCCCATTGATGTCGGTGTATATTCCTATATCTGGCCGGTTCGAAACGCCAATTGAGTTGTCTTGGCGCGACCTCGACTCCAGAGTGTCTTCATTGACCTTCGTGTTTGGCCTTCAAGGAGATTTTCATGAGAATGGTTGTTTTGATCGTGATCCTCGTGTTGCTGAGTTGTCCTGCCCGGGCTGGAGAGACTGATCCGAATGGAGGACAACTCAGGTCCATCGTTGAGAACTACCTGAAATCAGCGTCGCCTTCTGACGAGACTGCAAAGAAAGTCAAGGAGATGGGCGGAATGGACGCAACCAATGACTACTTGTTGCTGTGTTCCATTGAAATTGCGACCGGAGTTGGCTTTCTCATCTGGGATAGCAGAATGAGGGCGGATTCGTGCCCTTCGAAGATGATATCCACACCAGGGTACTATTGCGAGATCTATTCCAGGAACCATGATCACTGGAATTGGCAGCAGGGTTTGATGGACAATTATTGTAAAGAGTAACATGCTGAGGTTGTTGTGAAAAAGTTGCAATTTATTGTAGTCGCGTTGCTGCTCCTCATGAGTGGTGTCGTGGCCTGTGCGGACGACGGCATTGCGCTTGAAGTGGTGAACAAGACGGGAAAAGAACTGACAGTCAAGATGGTCATCAGCTCTTGGGACGGTTCCCGGGAAATCAATCGTACTGTGGCAAAGGATGAAACAGTTCATTTTGCGAAAAGTGAGACCATGCATAAGGAGGGCGCTCTGCTTCCCACGTGGGAAATAACATTTCATGGTACATGCGTATACATGATCACGTCAAAGGATGGGCAATGTCCTGTGCAGACAGGGAAGTCCAGTTGCGCCAATATCTCGGATATGGGAGACTCCTGTTCCCTCCGGTTTATCGTTGCCGAATAAGGCTTTTCCCATTTGACAGCGGTGTTTATGGAGAGCCTTTCCGCCCTGCCGATGTTGTCGGCAGGGCGGTTTTGTTATTGGTCGCAGTTGGCGTTGTCTCCGTCCCTGCACATGTCGCCTTGCAGAGGCGCAGCAGTCGTCTCCGTGCTCCCCAGGGCCTCGCGCAAGGCTTTTTCATCCAACCCGGTAATGACGGTGTTGTTGACGATGAAAAAAGGACTTGAGGTGAATCCGGCGTTTTTCAATGCGGACTGGTCGGCTATCATGGCGGGCGCGTATTCGCTGATCAGCCTTTCGTAGAACGGCATGAGTTCGCCTTGGGTCGCCATGAACAACTCCGGCGTGAATTCTTTGTACTGGGCTAGAATCTCCAGCGAAACTTCTTCAGGCTTCAGCCGGGTTCCATCGTCGCGAACCGGGCTGACCGGCTTGAGGTCCGTGTAGGAAAACCGCAGGATCTCCGCAGGCCGGATATTGTTGTCCAGCGCATACTCCATGACCCAGGTGGCAATGGCGGAACCTGTCTGCGGCGAGAGCGGATTGTGGGCGATTCTGATATTGCGGATTTTCGACATGTTTTCGTTCAGGAAGGTATACCCCTTGCGGCAGTATCGGCAGAACGGATCGGAGATGAAAATGATATCCGTGGTGCCTGCGCCGGTCAGGAAGGTCGCCGGTGTGACCGACTGGGGGAATTTAATGCGGGTGACGGCCGGGGCCCTGGACAGGATAGCCTCTCTTCCGTCCCGAATGTCGAGGATCGGTCCGAACAGGAGCGTACCTGTCGGATCAGTGACCGTTTTGAAGGGAAAATGCCGGTCCAGGCCGTGTCCCGTTTCCTGTTTGAGAGCGATCTTGACGGCAAAGTAGACGTTCGGTCCGAGTTGGACAGGTTGTTTTTCCTCAATGGTGAAATCCGCCGGTTCCAGCGCCATGGGTTTCGCTTGGAGTCCGTCTCTCGCCTGTGAGGCGAGGATTCGGGAAAAGTGGGCGGCAAGGTTGGATCGAAACGCCTTCTCGTCGAGGCGCATCGCCACGTTGTCTGTTTGGTAATGCCCGGCGGCCAAAGGCTGTTCCGCCGCTTTCAGGCTGCCGGGGACGAGGGTTCCGACCAAGGCTATGATGAGCAGAATCCCGGTTCGATATGTCACGCCAGCTCCAGGGGGTTTAATGCAGCAGGCCCGCGATGGGTGACGGGCGAGCGCACGGAGGTTGCAAAACGATGAGGAACGGTGGCGCAACCTGGCCAGGCAGTCAAAAAAAAACCATGTGAATACCCGTGAAAATGTTCTTTTTATTGTGGGGCCGTGTTGTCTCGTTATGCATTAAAACGAGTGGTTAGAGCCTTTTTTCACACTGATTCACGTGGAATGGAATTGACAGCAACAGCCTCTCTTGTGATGTGCATATCAGGCCTAAACCATCCTGGTGCATGCCTTAATTCCAAGGAGGTTCGTTATGAAGAGTATCACGTTACTGGTTGCTGCGGTGGCTATGGCCGGATTGCTTTTTTCTGTTTCCGCGCTGGCGGGCGATACAGACCCTTCCGGGGCCCAGTTGAGGAGTGCCGTGGAGGAGTATCTCAAGAATGCGCCTGCGAGCGATTCGAATGCCAACAAGATCAGAGAGGCTGGCGGGGTGAATGCTGCTTCCTTTCCCAAAGTAACGGAAGTGCTCTGCGGGATCGAGGTGGCCACCATAGTGGGCAAGGTCATCTGGGACAATCGGCGGGAGCTTGAGCCCTGTTATGAAAATATCGGGATGAGCGGCTATCAGTACTGCGTTGTTTACTCCAACAACGCCGACAATTTCTCCTGGTATTCTTCGGCCATGACCGAGAGGGGCTGCCCTACGAAATAGAATTGTTGCCTGGTGACGCAAGGGAGCCCCCGGCCGGATGGCACTTGGGGGCTCCTCAAGGTTTGTTGAGATTGCCTTTTTCAAATCAATTCCTCTGCGTCCTTCTCTTTTTTCTTTTGTCGGCGAGGTTCACGAGAGTTGTGGATATGGCGAACAATATGGGGGTGTTGTTGGCTTATTCACGTTAATTCACGTGGAATGGAATTGACAATTCTACACTCTCTTTTGAAGCTGCAATGTACTTGAATAGACATTTTCCCTAAGGATATTGGGTTGTAATCAGCCAAACTCCTTTTGGGGACTTGTCCTGCAGCCGCCATTTCACTTTGACTGGTTTTGAGGAGAACGCTTTGAAAGAATATCAGCGGTCAGTGTGGATCATTGTCAGCTGTGTACTTTTGACGTTGGCCAGTGCCGGGCAATCTCTGGCAGAGGAAACGCCCGACGCCGTGGAACCTGTGGTGCTGCAGCTGAATATGGGAGATGTGGTCGGGTTGGTGCTGCGCAACAACCTGAATGTGCAGACCTCTTATTTGAGCCGTGTCCTGCAGAAGTTCAATCTTGAACAGGCTGAAGCCAAGTTCGAGCCCAATGTCAATGTCGACGGCACGGTCAATCTTGAAGCCATCGAGAAGAGAAAGCGGATGCGGGGACAGTCCCAAAGGGCATCTTCGACAACGGCGGGTGTCGGAGCCACGGCGACCGTGGACCAAAAGGTTCCGACAGGGGCCACCCTGACATTCACTTGGGACAATACCCACAATGACAACACCGACGGAAGTCTTTCCTATGACAGCGCGGCCGGAAAGATCGACCGCGACAGCAGCAGGTCGGGCGGGCAACAGTCCTCCTGGAGCATCAATGTCACCCAGCCCCTCCTCAAGGGAGGCGGTATCGACTATAACATGGCCTCCATCCAGCTTGCTCGTATCCAGGAGCAACGCAACATATTGAGTTTGCGCGATTCCCTGAGCGGTTTGATAAATGAAGGCGTAAATCATTTTTTTACCTTTGTTCAGGCAAAGGAAAACCTGGAAATCCAGAGACAGGCGCTTGAACGATCCAAACGGCTGCTGGAGACCAACCGTCTCAAGATGGAGCTGGGGCGGATGTCGCAAAGCGACGTGGTCCAGGCCGAAGCCGATGAGGCCTCGCAGGAGCTGTCCCTGGAGCAGACCCGAAACAGCTTTGATGATGCCAGGCGCAATCTGTTGAATTTTCTGAACCTTGAACCGAACCTTGTCATTGATCCGGTGAAGACGGACTACCGGATCGTCACTCCTGACCTGGACGCGTGCATGGTCGTGGCCGTGAAGAACAATCAGGCCTATCTGGATAAGGTCTTTGCCGTGACCGAGGCGGAAACCCGGTTCATGATGGCCGAGAACGAACGTATGTGGGACCTGTCGCTCAAGGGCGGGTATGGCGAAGCCTATTCCAATGACAACCCCGGTTACAACCATACCGACACCGAGTTCAAGGCGGGCCTGGAGCTCAGTGCTCCCATCAACCTGTGGGGCGAAGACTACCTGAATCGGAAGCAGGCTCTCCTGCAGGCCGTTTCGGACAAGCGCCGTTCCAAGATCGAGTTGCAAAAAGCGGAAACCGACCTTCAAACCTCGGTTGCGAACACGGTCCGCAATGTGAATATGCGGCTCAAGTTCATCACGTTGGCGAAACGCAATTCCGAACTTAAGGCCAAGCAGTTGGACAATGAGAACACCAAGCTCATGACAGGGCGTTCCACCAACTTTCAGGTGGTCACCTATCAGGACCAGTTGGTTCAGGCGCAACAGGATGAAGTCGCCAGTTCCATCTCCTACCTTCAGTCCCTTCTGGAACTGGATCAATTGCTCGGCACGACCATGGATACGTGGAAGGTAGAATTCAAACATGACGATGCCGCGTTGGAAAAAGAGTTGAACGACGAGGTCAGACCGCTCGTATGGACATGGTGGTAATAATGGGAATTGATTGGAAAAAAGTTGTTACAGACAGCATCCTGCAACACATGGGTGAAGGGGTCATGGTCCTCAGCGCCGAAGGGGAGATCGTCGGGGGGAACGCCGCTGCGTCCTCGATTATGGGGATCGACCTGGGAGAGGGCAACCTGACCCTTGCCAGGATAGTCCTTGAAGAAGAAGGCAACGACGCCTTTTTGCAGGTTCTGCTGGATTCTGTTTACGAAGGGACCGCGATACGCGACCGGTTTCTCGACTATGTCCGCCCGGACGGCTCAACGCGTTTTCTCGCCGTGACCGCCTCCCACCTGCGCAATGAGACCGGGAAAATAGAGGGCGCCTTCCTGGTCCTGCGCGATGCCACGGAGATGGAGAAACTCAAGGCGAGCGAGTGTGCCTTGAACGACGAACTGAAAGCCGCCCTGCGCCAGGCCGATGAGAACGGAAAAGCGTTGGAGGCATCTCTCCAGCAGGGGCAAAAGATTCGCAATTGGCTCACTGCGGCCATCCTGATTCTGTTTCTCGGCCTCGGGATATATTATTGGGTAGGCAGTCCTTCCACCTTTGGTTCCGGGGCGTTGACCGCTGCGCGAAGCGGCGATTCCGGGCAGCAGAATTCCATGATCGTCAACCCCCGTCCAGTGACGCGGAGCATTTCCCTTTCCGGGATCGTGGCTCCTTTGGAAGAAGTGATCCTGGCGGCCCCGTTTCAGGCCAAGGTCGAGCGCAAGCTGTTCTTTTATGGCGACAGGGTGGAGCGTGATCAGCTCCTCCTTGTTTTGGATACAGCGGATATGGCCGCCAAGGTTCGGGATGCACGCGCAGCGTATATCAAGGCCAAAAAGAAGTCCCTGGAGCTCGAAGGGTGGGACAGGACGCCTGATGTCGCCAAGGCCAAACGGGCCTTGAGCCAGGCCAAAAGTCAGCTCAGGAAGGCGCAGGACAAGGTCCTTGAGGACAAGACGCTGTATGAACAGGGAATCATACCCAGAAGCGAGTACGATTCTTCGGTTGAGGATGTGCAGGACAAGAAGATGCAATATGTGGCCAGTGAGGAGAGCCTGCAGTCGACTTTGGACAAGGGGGACGACGAATATCGCGAGATCGCCCAAATGGAAATGGAGAACGCCGAGGCAAAGATGAAGGCGGCAGAAGAAAAGCTGGCACAGACCGAGATCAGGGCGCCGGTTTCGGGGATAGCCATTCGGCCAAGTTCCAAGGACAAGGATGCGAACAACGTTACTGCAGGGATGTCCGTGAACGAGGGGCAGGCCCTGCTTTCCGTCGGCAGTCTTGAGGGGCTTTCCATCACCACCGAAGTCGATGAGCTGGATATCAACAACCTTGAGAAAGGGCAGCCTGTGCTGGTGTCGGGCGATGCCTTTCCCGGCATCCAACTCAAGGGGCGTATTTCGCAGATATCCTCACAGGCCAATGATGGGCAGGTGCCGACCTTTACCACGACCATACGGCTGCGTGATCTTCCCGACGACGTGGAGAAGACGGTACGCCTGGGCATGACCGCCAATATGCAGGTTGAGACCTACTCCAATCCGGAGGCGCTGCTTGTGCCTTTGACTGCTGTCCATCGGGCCGGTGAGGGCAGCATGGTCCGCGTTGTGGAGGGTGACGGAAACGTGGCGGAGACGGCCGTGGAGACGGGATACACCACACTGACCGAGGTTGAAATCGTTTCCGGACTCAAGCCCGGTGCGACCATCCTCATTGGTCCGGCACAGTAGGGATTGTCGTGATTGATCTCAAGAATATCCATAAATCGTACCGGCTTGGTTCAATGGATGTCGAGATCCTCAAAGGCGTGGACATGCGCGTGGACCAGGGGGAGATGCTGGCTGTTCTGGGATCATCCGGTTGCGGCAAGAGCACGCTGATGAACATCCTCGGATTCCTGGACCAGCCGACATCCGGCGAGTATTTTTTTGAAGGGCGTTGCGCTGACGGCCTTGCCGACAACGAGCTGTCGCGTATCCGCAACAGCCGGATCGGTTTTGTCTTCCAGCAATTCAACCTGCTCCCCAAGCTGACGGCCCTGGATAACGTCTGCCTTCCCTTGCTGTATCGGGGCATACGCATGAAGGATCGCGTGGAGCGGGGGCGTGAAATGCTCTCCAAGGTGGGCATGAGCGACAGGGAGGACCACCGGCCCGGCGAGTTGTCCGGCGGCCAGCAGCAGCGGGTTGCCATCGCGCGCGCCTTGTGCGGCAGTCCGTCGCTCATTCTGGCGGATGAACCTACCGGGGCGCTGGATACTGTCACCAGCTCCGAAATCATGGAATTGTTTCTTTCGCTGAACGCCGATGAAGGCATCACCGTCATCATCATCACTCATGACCCGGGACTCGCCAGGCTGTGCGGTCGGTCCGTGCTCATGCAGGATGGATTGGTGGAACCACGATGATTTTCGGTGAGAACGTACAGGAGTCAATGCGTTCGCTGTGGAGCGCCAAGCAGCGCTCCCTGCTTGCGCTGATCGGTATTGTTATCGGTATCGGTTCGGTCATCGCCATGGTGACGGTAGGGCAGATCGTTGAAAACGAAGCCATCAGGCAGTTTCGAGAAATGGGCACGGATGTTTGTCTGGTTCGGCTGGCAGTGGCGGGTGGGCAGCGTGTCCAAAGCAAAGGCATGAACCTTGAGGCTGTTCTCAATGTCCCGGAGCGATGCTCGACGATCAAGACCACGGCTCCCTATGTTTCGCTGTATTCCCGGCTGACCTATGGCGGCAAAAGGACCTCTTCTCCCGGATTGGGGGTGACGGAAGAGTTCAAGGATATATTCAAGGTGCCTGTTGTGTCGGGCCGGTTCATTTCCAATCTTGACGGGAATGCGAATTTTTGTGTTTTGGGCAGCAGCAAGGCCCAGTGGCTGGCAGAACAAGGGGTGGATGATCCCGTCGGTAAAGAGGTCGTGTTTGCCGACAAGTTGTTCATTGTGGTCGGCGTTGCCGGAGCGGTCCCCTCAGGGACATTCAGCCCCTATGAGATCAATGAAGGTGTCATGGTGCCCATCGGTGCGGCCATGCGCAGTTCGGATCGTCCACAGGTCAATATGTTCGGCGCGCGCATGACCGGGCATGGGGTCAGCAGTGAGGCCGACCGTCAATTGAAGGAGTATTTTCAGTATTCCTCCCGGCAGGGTGTTCGCATGACCAGTGCCGAGGAACTGGTGGCCCAGATGGATCGGCAGATGCGCATGTTCACGCTGTTGCTGGGGGCCATCGGATCGATTTCACTCATTGTCGGCGGGGTGGGGGTCATGAACGTCATGCTGGTCTCTGTTTCCGAACGGCGCAGGGAGATCGGCATTCGCAGGGCCATCGGGGCCGAGCAAAGTGACATCCAGTTCCAGTTCATCATCGAATCCGTGCTGTTGTCCTTTGCGGGCGGGATCATCGGACTGGCGCTGGGTGTCGGGGCCGTCGCCATCATCTGCCGTTTTACAGGATGGGAATTCTTTGTTTCCCGAATAGCGGCGATTCTTGGCATCGGCGTGTCTGCGGCTGTCGGTGTGTTCTTTGGGTATTATCCGGCCCGACAGGCGGCTCGCATGAGTCCCATTGATGCCCTGCGGTCTTAATAAGTACTCATAAAAATTTGTTAAACATGTTTTTTACGGAAGAGGAGATTCCAAATGGATCATCGTAATATTTCAGGGAAATGGCTTGCGCCTCTTGTGCTGTGCGTCGCAGTCGTATTGTGCCACGCAGTGGTCCTGGCGTCCGGGGGTATCGACCCTGCCGACCCTATGGTGAGGGTCACTTCGGCACCCTGTGATCTGGATATCCACAAGGTTTTGGCCGCTGTCAGCAAGGACGTCAGTAGAGACACGGGTATCGGGGAATCCTTCATAACCTACTATTGGCAGACGTTCGATCACATCGTGTATGAAGGCAAGGAAAGAACCAAGCCGTTGTTCGTCGATCTGTATGTCCCTGGCTTTTTCAGTGACGCCGACGTCCGGGGCATGCTCAATGCCATAGCGGACGCCCTTGTGAAGCATGCTGGCATCGAGCGGAATTGGGTGTTTATCCATACGCATTTCCCGTTGCCGGGACAGGTCTACATCAGTGGCTCCGTCACCAACTGGGATACGTATCGGGGCAAGCCCAGCAATGCCCCCCGTGCCATTGAAGAGCGTGCCCTGAACAAATTTCAGTTCAACGATGCTTCCTTTGTTTTTCAGTGTCTCTGGCGGTTCGGCGTGATTGCCTCGGGGGGAGCCGACCTTGGCGAACTTCTGACCGTCACCAGCCGTATCCAGGATTTCGACAAGGAGAGCTGGTACACGTCGTGGACTTCCATGGCAGATAAAGTGCGTGCCATGGGTGATGAGTTTGCATCAACACTGCATGCCCGCAGTGCCAGGGAGGCGTATTTCCGGGCAACCAACTACTATCGCGCCAGTGAAGTCTATCTCCCGCCAAATGATCCGCGCAAACATGTGGCCTGGGAACAGGGGCGAAATACCTTTCTCAAGGCTGCCAAGCTGTCGGGTGGTTTGATCGAACCAGTTCGAATTCCCTACGAGAAAACCACACTTCCCGGATATTTTGTCAAGGCAGACAATAGCGGCAGGAAACGCCCGCTGTTGCTCATCCAGACCGGGCTCGACGGTACTGCCGAAGACCTCTATTTGGTTCTTGGTGTGCACGCCGCCAAGCGTGGCTACAATTGTCTTATCTACGAAGGGCCGGGGCAGGGTGAAGCCATCGCCGTGCAGAAACTGCCGTTCCGTCACGACTGGGAAAAGGTCGTCACCCCTGTGGTTGACTATGCCCTGACCCGTTCAGAAGTCGATGCCGATCGTCTCGCCATTATCGGCTACTCCATGGGCGGGTACCTTGTGCCACGCGCTCTTGCCCATGAAAAGCGTATCCGCTGGGGCATTGTCGACGGCGGCGTCTACAGTGTATTTGACGGCACCATGACCAAGTTTCCCGCAGAATTGAAAGAAGATGTCGGCAAAGCAAGTCGCAAGGAGAAGGTGAACGCGCTGGCCTATGCGGAAATGGAAAAGCATCCCGACCTGAAGCAGTTCATCAACCAGATGCTCTGGACCTTTGATGCGGATTCCCCGTTCGAGTTGTTCACCGAGTTGAAGAAATACAGCATGGGAAAAGTCCTTGGAGAAATAGACACTGAAATGTTCGTGCTCAATTCAAGTGACGACCAGATAGCCGGGTCCAATGCACAGGCAAAGAAATTCTATAACGGCCTGGAATCCATGAAGACCTACCATGAATTCACCGCCGACCAGGGGGCGCAGTTCCATTGTCAGTCCGGCGCGCCTTTTGTTTCCAGCGAACGCATTTTAAACTGGCTCGATGAACGGGCCATGCCGCAGTTGCGGTAGGAGGGCACCATGAGGTTAATCCTGTTCATAGCGAGCGTTGCGGTCCTGCTCATGCCCCTGAGCGGTGTTCGGGCAGAGGAAGGCGGCAAGGCCTTTGACGCTCACGCCACCAGTTTCAGCTATTTCTTCAAAGATGCGGATATGGATTTTCATTTCGGCAATCTCATTCTCGGGTCAGCCAAGAACGGGGGCGTCGAGATCGGCGAGGCCTTTTATGCCGCCTCGCAGATCAAGGACGGCGATGCGGCAAGCTGGCAGTCTGCATGGTATGAGCTTGCAGGGCGAGTGGAAGCCCGTGGTGCCAAGGCGCTGAAAGACGGTCACACCGTGAGCGCGCGTGACCAATTGCTTCGAGCCGCCTATTACTACCGTATTTCCTTGCTGGCCATGCAGGCGGACAACCCCGAGATGGAGAAGCGGGGGCTGAAGTGCCGCAGCCTCATGAAACAGGCAGGAGCGCTTTTTGATCCGCCCCTTGAGTATTTTGAAATACCTTTCGAGGATACGGTGCTTCCGGGGTTTTTCCGCAAGGCGGATAATTCCGGCAAACCCGCAAAAACACTGCTGATGATTGGCGGGGGCGAGACATACATCGAAGATCTTTTCTTCTACATCGCCCCGCAATCGCATGATCGAGGGTATAATTTCATGACTGTCGATCTGCCGGGCCAGGGCATGTTGCCACATTCCGGTCATGTCTTCCGCACCGATACGAATGTTCCGATGAAGGCGGTTGTGGACTATGCCCTCAGTCGTCCTGAAGTCGATCCGGACAAATTCGCTGCCTATGGCTTCAGCGGTGGAGGACTGTTCATCCCGCAGGCGGCCATGCACGACTCCCGCTTCAAGGCCATAGCCATGAGTTCTGCGGTTGTGGATGCCCATGCTCTGTTTGCCACCATGCCTGCGGCCTTTGCGTCGCAAAAAGAGATGCAGTCGTGGACCCCGTTTCATGCAGGCGTTGTCAGCTCCATCTGCTGGCGATACGGCGTGGACAAGCCATCGCAGCTCATTGAAGCCAATCGAGGCAATGTCTTTGATTCAACGAAGATCGCGGCACCGGCCCTGCTCCTGATGGGTGAAGGGGAATACCGCAGCAAGGAAGTACAACGTCAGCAGAAGATTGCATTGGTTGGTTTCCGTGATCCCCGGAGCACAATAATTGTCACTCCTTCCGATGAAGGGGCTACAAACCATTGTCTTATGGAGAATCGCAGCATGGTTGGCCTGGTTCTGTTCGACTGGCTGGATACGGTATTTCAATAGCCATTGAAGGGGAAGTCGGATGATGAAACGTCTCTCTCGTATTGCCTTGCTCGGAATGCTGATGTCGGTCCTGGTGGCCGGCTGTGCCGGACTTGGCCCGAAGCATGTGGAAAGAGATCGCATCGAATACACTCTGTCGATGGCTGATTCCTGGAAGCGACAGATTCTTCTGAATGTTGTAAGGATTCGGTATGTTGAACCTCTTTCATTCATTGATGTCGGTGAAATAGTCTCAGCGTATTCCTTGGAGACCGGGGGAAGTGCCGGAAGCTCGTTTAATCTGTTCTCGGGAGCGGGTGACACCGCCTTGTTTGACCTTGGCGCCACAGCAAAATACACGGATCGGCCTACCATCACATATCGTCCATTGACAGGGCTGGCATTTTTCAGGGGAATAATGTCGCCCATGCCGCTGCTGCACGTGCTTATGAGCATCGAGTCCGGCGTTTCTGTAGAGTTCCTGCTCCGTTTGGGCGTTCGCAGCATTAACGGACTGCGCAATGAAACCATAACCTCGACTGGATATCGGGCGGTTGATTCCCGATTCGTCCAGGCCGTGAAGCTTCTTGCCAGCCTGCAAAGTGCCAATGCCCTGCATGTGGATCGGGCAATCTCAGAACCTGGTGCCCCTCCATGCCTTCGACTCCGTTTTGGATCGAATAATGAAGACCTTGTGGAAGCGGCTCAGGTGAAAGATCTCAAAGGGCTTCTTGGGCTGGATCCGGACACGAACAGTTTCGTTTTAGGATTCGGGGCAACCGCCAATGGCGACAAGACGATTATGTTGCAAACGTATTCGCTTGCGCAGGTGCTTGCTTCGGTTTCCGGGCGGGTGGACATGCCCGAAGGCGATGTGGCCTCACATAGGGCGTTGCCAGGAATGCCCACATCGGAAGATGACGGACTGTTCAGAGAGGGTATGGTCCGGTCATCGAAGATCAAGCCTGAAGAAGCTTTCGTATCGGTGCAATATCGAGGAAACTGGTTTTGGGTCGATGACTTCGATCTCAGAACAAAAAAGGTATTCTCATTTATTATGCTCGCTTTTACTTTGATGGACAAAGGTTCGCAAGATTCGCAACTCCAACTGACTGTTCCGACGCAGTAAGTTGGGTCGATGGTGGATATCTTTTCCATGAAACGGATAACCGTGTCGGATTGTCAGTGAAGAGTAGGAGCCACCGGGCGAATGTCCGGTGGCTCTTGTGCACCGAGTACGCGGCAGGGGATGGTTCATTTCACTTTTTTATCATTTTTCTATTTGAAAAACTGGACTTTATTGTGTTTGCACGCCATGGAGTTAAACTGTTGCGAAGATTCAACGGAGTACCATCGGAACGATTCATGATCCTGTCTGCAATGAAGTCTCGGCTGCCCTCAATCTGTTTCATCCTGCTCGTCTTGAGCATGACGCTTTTTCTTGTCGGTTGTTCCCCGAAGGAGAATCCCCCGCGAGTCGTGGCTGGAGTGATTGATTTTTCCTCCTGGGATTTCAGTGCCAGTGGGCCGGTGCGTCTTTTCGGTGAGTGGGAATTCCAGTGGGATGCGCAAGCCGACCCTGCAAGGCTCGCAAAAGACGGCGAGAAGAAAGACTTTTTTCCGGTTCCGAGCCTGTGGCATGGGCGGACCGCCGAGGGTCGCGAGCTGGCTCCCATGGGGAGTGCGGTGTATCGTTTGCGGGTTCGCATGCCTGATAATCATCCCGAGCAGATGGCGGTGTTGGTGGCCGGTGGGCTGTCGACCTGCGAGATATGGATCAACGGTTCAAAAATGGCGGCCAGCGGGACGGTCGGTTTTGATGAACAGAGTGAAAAGCCTCGAGACCATTATGTGATCGCAGAATGCCCGGAATCCTGGCGGCTCATGGATATCATGCTCCGGGTTTCGAATCACCACAATGTGCAGGGCGGGCTGAACGGCGATGTCCTGCTCGGTTTGTCCCCGCAGATTAACGGCTTTTACGGCATACCGCGACTCCTCGGGGCGTGCATGGGCGGGGCATTGTTTTGTCTGGCCCTCTTGTATGTCACCCTTTTCTACATGCGTCGTTCGAGCAGAGAGAATCTGTACTTCGGGCTGTTCTGTCTGTTTTGGTGCATGGCTATTCTCTTCAGTCCGTCTTCCGGGTTCCTGATGACGGTTCTTGTCCCGGCAATCCCGTGGGATTGGTATATCACCTGGTCCATCTTGCCGTATGGGGTGACCATCCCGTTCATGCTCTTGTTTTACCACAGCCTGTTCCCCAAAAAATACGGGAAGATCGTGGAGCGGGTGTATTTGGGCTTCGGCCTGGTGTACATGGCCTATATCCTCGCGACGCCGCCCAATGCATACGATGTGGTTCTGCTTGCCTATTTTAGTGTCAGCGGCCTGGCTTTGGTGTACATGTTCGCCTGCTATTCATTGGACCTGGTCCGAGGGGAGAGGGGCATTGCCATCCTTATGCTGGGATACCTGGCGCTTGGGTTCGCGGAGCTGGATGACATGTTCTTTGACCTCAACATCATTGATGTTGCATCGCTTCGTCCGCTCGGGGTGTTCATTTTCATCCTTTCCTATGCGTTCTACCTTGCGTTCCGTTTTTCCAGTGCTTTTACCAGGACGGAAACCCTGTCCAGGGAGCTGGAACAGAAGAATATCCGTCTGTTGCAGCTCGACAGGCTGAAAGACGAGTTTCTGGCGAACACTACCCACGAGCTGAAGACGCCCCTTGCAGGCATGGTCGGCATTGCCGAGTCCCTGATAGCAGGGGCAGAAGGGGGGATGTCCGAGGCTGCCGCCGCCCATCTGAATGTCATCGCCCACAGCGGGAAACGTCTTTCCAACCTTATCAACGACGTGCAGGACCTCTCGAGGTTGAAGCATCAGGACATTGCCTTGAAATTGGAGGTCGTGAGTCTCTACGCTTCCGCCCAGCGCGTCCTGGCCTTGGCCCAGGCGATGATGGGAGGGAAGAACACGCTCCTCATCAACGAGATTCCTGTGGATTTCCCCAAGGTCATGGCTGACCCGGATCGTCTGGAGCAAGTGTTGTTCAACCTGATAGGGAACAGTCTCAAGTGCACGGAAGGCGGGCATATTGCCATTGCAGCAGCCAGTCAGGGTGGCCGCGTGGAGGTCGCAGTCACCGACACCGGATGCGGTATTGCCCCGGAGGATCAGGAACGCATTTTCAACGCCTATGAGCAAGGGACATCTCCGGGCGCCGGCGGTACCGGCCTGGGGCTTTCCATTTCCCGTTATCTTGTGGAGTTGCACGGCGGCGTACTTGGCGTGCAGTCGGAAAGGGGCGTTGGGAGCAGGTTCTTCTTTACACTTCCTCCGGCGGAAGGTTTTGTGCCGGATTCCGTTGAGCAGTGCGTCGTTTCGGGTACTTCCTCCGTGCCGTTTTCGGCCCTCCACGAATCTTCCTTGAGGGACAATCTGTCTTCCGTTGTTTCCGCTGAATCGTTGTCGAGTTCAGCCGATACCGCAAACGGTGAATACCAAGTGCTTGTGGTGGACGACGAGCCGGTGAACCTGCAAGTGGTGGCCTCCATACTGAATATCGAGGGCATTTCCTTTCGCACTGCGGAAAATGGCTCCACGGCCCTGCGTATGATTGAGAACGGCGACCGGCCGGATATGGTCCTGCTTGATGTGATGATGCCGGACATGAGCGGCTATGCGGTCTGCCGGGAACTGCGCAGGCAATACCCGGCTTCGGTCCTGCCCGTGGTCCTTTTGACGGTGAAGAACCGCGTTGAAGATATTGTGGAAGGGTTTTCTGCCGGGGCCAACGACTATCTTACCAAGCCGTTCGCACGGGAAGAGCTCGGTGCGCGTGTCGCAATCCAGCTGAAACTGAAGGAAGCCTATGGGGTTTTGGAAGAGAACCTGGAACTCAAGCGGGAATTGGAGCTGCGCAGGAAGACGGAGAGCGGCCTTCGTTTCATGCAGGCGCGGCTGGCCACGATTCTCGATTCACTCGACGAAGCCATTGTCGGGGTGAATCTGAGCAATGAAATCGCCTTTTGCAACAAGCCCCTTCAAGCCCTTGTGGGCAGAGACAGTGAATCCCTTCTCGGCAATCCCTTGACATCCATATTGATCGACGCCGGAGAACGGCAGACAGCGGCCTTTCTCGAGTTCATGGCGGGCGGATTCGAAGGGGACGGAAGCCCGGCGCTTTTTGACAAGGTCCCTCTGGTTTCCGAGAAGGAAGAGATTGAGGCCTCCATCTGGTGCAATGTGGTCGAGATTGAGGAAGAAACGCTGTTCTTGTTGTCGGTATATCCCGAGGGAATCCGTGACAGGGATGGCGGGGGCGCGCTCTCTTCGAAACTGATCCGTGAGCTGAGCGAGAATCGACAGCGGATTTTGAGCCTGGAAGAGACCATGCTTTCGCTGGATTCGAAGGACCTCGAAAGCCAGCATCATGTCCTGGAGAATGTGAAGGCGTTCGACGAGCTTCTGGCAAGCCTCAGTTCACGCCTCGGCTCCCGTGCGGACATGCAGGACAAACGTTCCATGGCTGTCCATGTGGTGAACCTTGCCGTGAACTGCTGGACGGCAGCCACCGGAACAACCAAGGCCGACATGGCAGAACAGTCCGGCTTGTGGAATGTCTATATGGAACGGGACGGATACTTCAGAACGCAAACCCTGGACAAGTACCTCGACTCCGAGCTTCTGCCCCAAAAACCCCGCTGGCAGAAGGTCCTGGTCACTGCTGACTTTGTACTGGCCAACTGCCTTGAAGACACGCCCCTCCGTCGGGAACTGGAAGCCGCCGCCACCACCTTGCGGGCATTTTTTTAACGCCACCCCCTTGGCATACGGTAGAATGCTTCTGTCCGTGAACTGATGCGGAGTGCCTGAGGAAAATGGGATTGGGAAATTCTTTTGATATTATTGATAAATTTGAATTCGGTAGTGTGTCCTCCTAATCCGAAGCGCAACCACTGGTACGTTGTTTTCGGCTTGTTTCAGAATACTCAGAATCTGGCTGTCATCTTCCTGTAAAATCTCCTGCATTTTGATTGCGAGAAAATTCTACTTTTCAGAACTACTTTTTTGCGGGGGGGACACCGTTCACGTTGTTAGACTTGTTTCGTTTTTTATTATATTCCATGCCCTTGATGATTTTATGCGGTTGATCTGGATAAAATCGAACTCGCGAATTCTTGAGTTGAAATGCCCCTTCACCTTTAAGGTGATGTGATGAATCTACATTCAAAGTGGGAGGAATGCTTATTCAAGAGAGTGTTTATATAACATTCATTTTTTTGAGAACACATAATTCATTAATGCCAACCGGACAGGATTTACTCGAAGATAAATTCCACAGTGCTCCGTACTTGTGAGATTCAGCAGAGCCTATCAAGAGGAAAAAATGAAAAAAGTACATATTCCACAAAGACTATTGATCACATTCCTGACAGTTCTCTCACTTTGCCTGCCCGCAATTGGTCAGGCAAAGAGTATAGCTCTTTCATTCGATGACGGCCTGGACCCACGGAGTCAGCCGATGGCCGCTTCGTGGAATTCATCCATTTTAACAGCGTTGTCAAAAGCACAAGTTACGTCCATCTTGTTTGCTGCAGGAAAGCGAGTCGACTCCCCCGCTGGCCTCAGGTTGGTAAAAGACTGGGGCAATGCAGGTCACGTGATTGCCAATCACACCTATTCCCATGCAAACTTTGGATCAAAGCAGGTTACGCTTGAGCAATTCATTGCTGACACAGAAAAAAATGAAGTGTTGTTAAAAGGTATTCCAGGTTGGACAAAGCGATTTCGTTTTCCTTATCTTAAAGAAGGCGAAACGGCATCGAAACGTGACGGATTCAAAAGTTGGTTGACGAATCACGGATATAAATCAGGAGCTGTCAGTGTTGACGCCAGCGACTGGTACTACAACAAACGATATCTGGAGTGGATTAAAGCTCACCCTGACGAAGATGTGTCTTCGTTTCGCACTGCCTATCTAAAACACTTGTGGAACCGTACTATGTATTACGATTCTTTATCTGAAAAAACGCTGAAGAGAAGCGTAAAACATATTATTCTTTTACATACCAACGCCATTAACGCTGCATTTTTGCCCGATATCATTACTATGTACAAATCAAATGGATGGGAGATTATCTCTCCAGACTCAGCATACGAAGACCCTCTTTACGCCATGGAATTGACAGGGTTACCTGCAGGCGAGAGTATTCTTTGGGCTTTGGCAAAACAACAGGGTGTTAATGGATTGCGTTATCCTGCAGAAAGTGACGAATACGAAAAACCATTGATGGATAAGCTTGGGCTGTAGGAGGCTTATCAAAATCAGCAGTTAATTTGGAGATTTGGCGCCCCAACAAACAGGAAGTCCTTTAAGATCCTTGGCTTTGATGGGTTCCTTTTTTAGGGCCAGGGCTTTATGCAGGTTCCCTGTTTTTCAGGTCCATCCATGCCGGGCAATTGCCCGGCATGGATGGTACATTCGAGCGGCATCAGATTGCTTTTGATGGTTGGATTTTCTGATGAGAATTTAAGCAAAGGTGCGTTAAGGGTTTGGTTAAATCATTTTTTGTTTTTAACAATAATCCAAACAGCATGAACTATTCCAGGGACAACGCCCAATACTGTTAAGATAATATTTATCCAAAAATGTTTTCCAAAACCGACTTGGATGAAAGCAGCCACAGGTGGGAATATTATTGCGCATATGATTTTCACAAGATCTTTCATGTTCCCTCTTTCTTTTGCTTATTGGAATATCTCCACTAACACCGTAAAAAACGATGTAAATGGAGCGTAGCGAAATTCGCATCCGATTTAATTGGTTTTGTTATGCCCTTTTTGCAGGTGTTCATGGATTCGTTCAATAAGAATTAGCCAAATATCCTTGCTGAAAAACATGTGGCCAGCTTTTTTCAGGAGAAAAAAATCGGCAGTTGGCAAAGACTTGGCAAGTCTTTTTGTGTTTTCTGGATTTGATGGCAAATAGTCTTTTTCTCCATGTATAAATAAAAGTGGTTTATCAATTTCTTTTAGCTCTTGGAAAATATCTCGAATCCCCGACTGAACATTGGTATGATTCCATGCGGGACCAATAATTTCCGTTTCGTAAATGGTGCGGGTATATTTTTCAGCCATCTCTTCGTCTAAAACCCAATCACCATTTAATGCCCGCCAAATTTTTTGGAATTCTCGAAGCCCTTTGTTAACGTCTTGATACATCGGGTTTGCCATCAATATACCCCATAGCTCCTCTGTAATGCGTGGGTCGGTTTCGACAAAAGGGATATTTCCTTTCGCCAGTATTGGGCTGGAAATGGCTGTGAGCGAAATGATTTTTTCCGGATATGTTACTGCAAACAATTGTGCGATCGCCCCACCCAAAGAGTGGCCAATGATATGACAGCTTTTGTCTGTGATGCTTTCAAGAACATTTTTTGCATCAGTAACCATATCATAAATCGTATATGGCAATTCAATCCCACTTCCGGGCGCATTTTGAGGAAAATGTGTTGATCTTCCAATGTCCCTGTTGTCAAATCGTATTACGCAATATCCACGGGCGGACAGTGATTCACAAAACTTTGTTTCCCAAAAAACTGCTGGCGCCATTGCCCCTGCGATCAATAATACGGGGGTGTTGTCAAGGTTGCCGAATGCCTTGGCGCAGATTTCAACAGATTCGGTTTTTATTATTTTATTCATGAATAACGGCCCATCTTGTGCTGGAATTCCTTCCAGCTTCTTTTGATTTTGCGGCGGCCTTTCCTGGCTTGGCTCCGCTCTCTGGCGCAGGCTTTCCCCATGCCTCTTTCTCTAGGATTCTGCAACCTCTTGGCCGGAGCGATGTCATTCTATGGCAAAAAATGGGGAGACCTTCCTGATTTTATCAAGCGAGACAAATAAAGAGAGAAGCCGCGTGGGTATTGGTTCTCGGGATTTTTATACACAAAAGAAAAACGGGCTACAGCTTTCACTGTAACCCGTTGAAATAGCTTGGCGTCCCCAAGGGGGTTTGAACCCCTGTTGCCGGCGTGAGAGAACTGTCGCTCTGGATGGCACTCACGGCCTTAAGCGGCTTACTGCAAGGGTTTTATAATCTTGTGTTGCCGTTTTACCCTTCTTTTTTGAGTCTGATCGACACGTAATCGACACGTGACCGATCTCAAGTGAACGAAGCAGAAAGGCGTTGACTACAATGTACACAATGTTTATCTTGTATTCGAGGAGTTGATCATGAGTACAGTTACAGCCCGTATCCCGGAAGAGACAGCCACTAAGTTGAACGATCTGGCCAAGGCCACCAATCGCAGCAAGTCATTTCTTGTTGCCAACGCCTTGGAGCAATTCCTTGACGAACAGGCATGGCAGGTCTCCAGAATCAATGAAAGTGTTGCCCAAGCCGATGCTGGCGAGTTTGCAACTGACTCTGAGGTCAAGCAAGCCTTCGCCAAGTGGGGGCTGACCGTTGACGCTGACTAGAATTAAGTGGACTCCCAACGCCCTCCAAGACCTTGATCGAGTCCGAGTCTACCTAGCAGAGAGTGCGGGCGAGGATGTTGTCCTCTCCGAAGCTCAACGCATCTGGGATGGCTGCCAACGCCTCAAAGAGTTCCCCGAAAGCGGTCGTCCCGGCCGAGTCCCCATGACCCGCGAAGTGCTGGCTCTTCCCTACATCATCCCTTACCGAATCAAAGACGATTGCGTTGAGATTCTGAATATCTTTCATTCTGCGCAGAAGCGATAGTCGGCTTAGAAGAAAGACCGGATTTTTACGGTAGCTCAGGCGTTAAGCGGCTTGCTGCAAGGGATTTGTGGTCTTGTGAATCTAAATCGTCCATATTCTGGCGTAGTGTTTTACACGTAGATTTACACACAAGGGAACTCTCGGTGACTAGCTTTCCATTGTGCTCGCCGTTTGGATTGTCTTAAGGGTGTTACCCTTTGAGTCTTTCCAGCATGTCCTACCGTTTGAGCTTCGGCCTTGGATAACCCCCGCTGCGGTGCTAGGAGAGGAGAAGGCGTAATCTTCAGTGAAAATGTAGTGTCCATCCTGAACTTGCAGGACATTCTTCTTGACGAGGTCGCTTCTGAGGCTGGTGAGATATTGGTGGATGGACGGTACTTCCTCGATCACTCCCTCCGAGCCTTCAAGGACAACAAAGCCTTTACTGGTCTCATAGCCTTTTGCCTTGATTCCCTTGGTCTTGATGTAAAGCAGATGCCTTTCCCCTTGCACCTGGTCCGGCTTTTCAAAAACTGACAGGCCTAGGAGAGGGAAGACCTTGAGCATATCTTGGATAAAGCTCTCCATGTCCGCAACATCGGCTTCGGACAGGTTCGGTTGGCTTGAGTCGTTGGAGTTATCTAAGTTGCACTGTTTGACGTCCTTGGCCAACTGGATGAGGCGGCTTTCCAGGTATTTAACGTGTGCCTTGTTCAGGCTTAGATTGCTAGTTACGAAGAATACGCCCCAGTTCCAAAAATCTTTTTTTGCATAATGGTTATCCAGTCTCGGACGCACGGGATCGCCTTCACCAATGTAGAGGGTTGGCAAGCTACTGTCCTCAGACGAGCCGACCAAAACGTATACGCCTGTACGCTGGAACTCTTCCCGTTTTAATGCATCTTTATACCCAGACCGGGAAAACACCACGCCGAGGCCTGTCCAGTTTGATTTTTCGATCAGCCGGAGGCCATCGGGGTCTCCATCCGGCAAGAATATTTTGATTGAATAAGGTTGCATCAGGGGGGTATTGTGCACAGAAACCTCACGAGAAGATATAGTTATGCTACGGCGTTACTGTTCACGTTTTGCAAGCATTCCACCACTTTTCTGGCATCCTCGATCGGGAATACCCCGGCCACCCCGGACGAATGGTCATCAGTGAACGGCGGAGACTCGAAAAGCAGTTTTGGGTCCATAGTACCGGTTTGGGTCAGATGGTCGATGATCAAATTGACGAAATGAATCTGGTTGGAGTTGTATCGGCCATCCTCCAGGAAGTCGGCGAAAGCCACCTGAGCCGCAGCTCGATCCAGACCGACCAAACCGCGTATCAATTCTCCAAGTGAACTCCCGTTTTTAAACGCATGCTCCAGGCGATCCTTGCCACCCACCTCTTCGGCCTCATCGAGCATACGCTCCAACTCCTTGATGTCCGAGCCTGTGATGGGCTTGTTCATGCGGAGCTTGTGGATGGTGATGTGGTCCTGGTGCTCGCGGAGATACTGCTGCACCTTCAGACGGTAGCGAGCCATGCTGCCCGCATTGCCGGGAAGTTCTACCTCGTTACCCTTGCCGATTTTGTCCTCGAAGTCAGTATACACCGGCTTTTGATCGGACTTGTCGAGGAAGCGGACCAGTTCCCGGACGATGAGCCGTATCTGCTCCAACAGGCTGCATGACGGTTCGGCCCAAAAATCTGCATCCTGCATGGCTTCGAGCAAGTCGATATTTTGCGCAACCTGCGGGACAGTGCGCTTTTCGACCAGCTTTTCAGCAATACCCATGAGTGCGGCTTTACGGCCTTCGAAAGCCTTGTCTCCCGCAAGCAGTTCGGTCTGGGCGTTGAGGATGAGTAGATCGAAGCGGCGGCAGAATATGTCACCCTCGGCTAACTCCGATTGCAGGGGGGCGAGGTGCTCCACGATGTTCGCCTCGTCTTCTTGAGTCAGGGAGTCCCAGCGGGACAGGTCAGCGTATCGCTCCACGTATTCGCGCGCCGGGCGATTCATGAAGCTGTCGAGGTTCATGCCGCTGACCGTGCGGTACAAAGACTCTTTCACGGACTTCTTGAATTCAGGTTCTGAATCTTGGCGTGACAGGGAGAGCAACAGGTCCAGTCGTTTGAGGAATATCCGTTGATGCAGGGGCGCACTGGCCGTGTTGATGAAACCATCGGGTTGCGCGTTGAAGAACTCGAAATTTTCGCAGAAATCGAAGATCAGGAATTCAGCTTTGTGCTCGCCCGGTGCGAATAGGTCTTCGCACAGCCGGGTGCCGCGTCCTATCATCTGGTGGAATTTGACCTTGGAGTAGACGCGCTTGAAAAAGACGAGGTTCAGCACTTCGGGGACGTCCACCCCAGTGTCGAGCATGTCCACGGAAATGGCGAGGTGTGGGGCATTGTTTGCCACCTCGAATTTTTCCAGCAGGTCTTGGGCGCAGGCGTCGTGACTGTCGATGACGCGAGCGAACTTTCCGGCGTGTTTAGGGAAATTGGCGTCGAACCGCTTTTGAATGAATTCGGCGTGCTTATGGTTGGCGGCAAAGAGGATGGTCTTGCCGAGCCGGTCGCCACCTTCAACCTTGAGGCCGTTGCTCATCAGGTGTTTGAGCACCTTGTCTACGGTATCTTTGTTGAACAGCCACTTATTGAGCATGGACTTGTCCACTTCGCGGACGCCGTTGCCTTCCTCGTCCCAGAAGGTCGCTTCGAACTCCTTTTTCTCCTCATCGCTCAGATCGTCGTACTTGATGCCTTCGCGCTGAAACTTGAGCGGCACGGATATGCATTTGGGCGGGACGAGCCAGCCTTCATCCACAGCCTTATCGAGTTCATAGTGGAAGGTCGGCACGCCGTCTTCCAGCTCGAAAAGAGAGTATGTGTTGTGGTCCACTTCGTCGCGCGGAGTAGCGGTCAGACCGAGGAGCAGGGAATCGAAATATTCGAAGATGGCGCGGTATTTCTGATAGACCGAGCGGTGCGCCTCGTCGATGATGACGAGATCGAAATGACCGATGCCGAATCGCCGTTCCCCGTCTTCCATTTCGTCAATGACGCCCATCATGGTTGGGTAGGTGGAAAGCACCACGCGGGCGGTCTGGCCTTCGCCGCGAGCCTGACGGATGTCCACGGGGTTGCTGTCCGGCAGGTGTTGGAGGAAAGCGTTCTTGGCCTGCTTCACCAATGCGTTGCGATCGGCCAGGAACAGGATGCGCTTAGCCCAGCCAGCGCGTTGCAGGATGTCGGATAAGGCAATGGAGAACCGCGTCTTGCCGGTTCCGGTCGCCATGACCACCAGAGCCTTGCGACGTTTGTCCGTGAAATCCTCGGTAACGCGGCGGATGCCCTCTTCCTGGTATGGCCGCTTGCCGCCTGCTATATCCTTGTTCAGTTCGACGCTAGCCAGTTCCCTGACCTGTGTGCGGCGGAGCATGAGCCGCTCCAATTCGACCTTTTTGTGAAAACCCTGCACCGGGCGCGGCGGGTAGGCGGTATCGTCCCAGAAATTCGTTTCATACCCATTGGTGTAATAGATGAACGGGCGGCGTCCATACATGGCTTCAAGGCAGTTGGCGTACCGCTCGGCCTGCGTCCTGCCTTTCTTGGCGTCCACGGTGGTGCGCTTGGCCTCGACCACGGCCAGCGGTTTGCCGTCATCGCCCCAGAGCACGTAATCGACGTTGCCCTTGCCGCTCTGGTTGGGCATCCCGGTCACGGGGAATTCGCGCACGTCCTTGGCTTCGATGTCCCATCCGGCTTCACGGAGCAGCAGGTCGATGATGTAGGCGCGGGTATCGGCCTCGGAATAGTCGTGGGTGTCCGGGATTTCGGCGTTGCGTTCCTTAGCGGCCTGAATCTGCTTCTTGAGTTCGGTCAGCTCCTCAAGGGCGGCGGTGTGTTCGGCTTCCTTTTCAGCGAGTTGTTTGTCCCGCTCCTCCATCTCCTTTTTCAGGGCTAGAACTTGCTCCTGAGTGCGGTCAGCCTTGGCCGTATCCTTGACTGGCAACAGGTCGGAGCGAAATTCGAATTCCTGCGGTTCGACCTCGGAATAGCTGCGGTACAGCCAGTACAGGAAATGGAAAAGCTCTTTCAGGCAACGGTAGGAGTCCAGCGCAGAGGGCTGCTTGCCGCTGTGGGCCGCAAGGTTGCCGCTGGTATGGATGACCTTGACCTTGGCGAACAATTCGGGCGGCATGTTCTCGCGGAACGTCGGCTCATGGATGAGCGCGCCCAGATTGTCGTTGTAGGGCTGTTTCAGGTAGTCGTCGTGCTTGTATAGCCAGTGGGTGGCGCGTTCCAGGGCGTAACGGCAGGAAAAAAGGCAAGAACGAGGGGCGGTTTGCACCTGCTGCTCGGCTTCGCGGGCGGCATCAAAAAGGTCTGGCCATTCAGATTTGAGGAAGGAGAAGTTCGACACTATACCGACCTTTCAATAAACAGTTTAAGAAGTGTCTACCCGTCTTCCCCGTTTTTTTCAATAGATGTTGCAGGTTCCGCCGTTTCCTGCTCTTGGGTCGCGTGATTGATGAGAGGCAAGCAGCAAATTCGCAGGACGAGCCACCATGTGTATATCGCTGGATCAGAGTAGAAAGCCTGTTGGTGTAATAGGCCGTGGCAGGTTTCGTGTCTGAGGTTTGATCCTGTTTGCTCAATAAGAAGAGTTTTCAGGGCGAATAAAGTCGCGGGTGCGAATTGCTGCTTAACGACATCTTTTTCTAGCATGACATCAAGGCCTTGCTCGCGTTGGGTCCCATTGGAGTTGAGGGATGATGTGATGCCTTCTCCTCTTTCAACAACGTGTCGGAAGCAATTTTCGATTTGTGGAATCAGTAAGTGGCATGCAACAAGGTAGTCCCCATCAAACCCTGCTTTAAGCCCTCTGGCGAAAATGATCTCTCTACCCTCAGGTATAAATGGATTGTTGGACACAATGTGAAAGAGGTCGCCCACCTGTATGGCGTGTTCTTTATTAAACTGATCTAGTGCTGGCCGAATGCCACCCTGGACAGCAAGGCCAACGTGTATTCCGAAATGCTTGTGCATATCGTGCAGTGTGGCTGTTTCATTGGCGTCTTCATCATCGCCTATCGCGGGAGTGGTGGCAGCCGTTTTCCCTTTTCCTGTCATATGCGTAGCACCGACAATTCGAGACAGTGGATATTTCGATGCAAGCTCTTCGACTTGTGCCCGTAAGCGTGTCGGGTCTTCTGGGTGCGTGATAATGGCAAGCGCAACAAGTGCATCGCGTATGTTTTTCCCCGCGACCTGGGCGATAGACCGAGAGACGATTTCTGAAATGTCGATTGGCTCGCTTTCATGAGTCTGCATCTCGCCGACGGCCTTCTTCTGAACGGACAATAAACGCTTATGTAGCTCTTCGGTCTCCTGTCCTAATTGACGAAGGCATTCAATTGCAGACTGGAGAGCCTTGGCTTCTACTATGGCATTCCCTGCCATGCTGGCTTCTGTGAGATACGTTTCAGCGATTCTTTTGCGTGCGTATTTTTCACACTCCTCATTTGATGCTCGCACACACCATTTTGCATGAAGCTCCCAGAAGTCCCGAGCGAGGTGTATGTGTTTATCCTTTTCAGCTTGTTCTGCCATGCCGTCACAGTACGCGATGTACTTGCCCACATCACCTTCGCGCCGTTTGAGCATCTCCTGCAACAGTTGAATCTGAGTCGCACTTGGCTCTTGGGATTTATAATCATCCAGGGCTTCTTCGATTGCAGCTATGGCAGCCTTGTACTCGTCCGCTGCTCCTTTGCCTAATTGGAGGGCAATTGTTGTTGCGCGCGCAAAGCGTTTAGGAAAACCAAACTGATGCTTCTTGGCTAACAGTATTCCAGATTCAACATAGGATTTTGCCGCTTCAATTGCGGCGAGATGCTTGTCTTTGTGGACCTTGGCGGTCCAGAGGGTGTCTGCGATTCGAGCTTTGAATTCCGGTATGTCAACGGAAGGTAAGAACTCATGGAGTGCGAGAGCCTGTTCTTCGCTCAGGTCTTCAGGAAGGAAAGAGCGACCTTTGGGGCCGATCCAGATTGGGCCAAGGTGCGGCGCCCCATCATCGTCTCGTTGGAGCATCATGGAAGCTATGTGCATCAATAGGTGCACGGCTCCTTCGTGATCTGTGCCTTTGTAATCGTTGAATCTTGCGCTGAAGGCTGCGTGGAAGTAGTCGGAAAGCTCTTCATCAGCTTCCGACAAGATGTCTTTCCAGGGGCAGGCTTCAAGCTCTGCTTTTGTGATGATGTGATCCATGGCTTGAAGAGGTTAGAGTTCGCCGCGAAATGCCCGTTGAGAGAGGGAGGCGAAGAGGTCATCCTCTTCTCCTGATTCGCCGACATTGAATCTTTCAAAAACCTTATTCAGGATGCCAACAAATTTTTCTTGCTCTCTCATTGGAGGTGTTGTCACCGGGAGTTTAGCTATTTGCTTCCCATTGATATTAAATTGCACTGCTGTCTGACTCGACTGCTTCAGGAAAAGGGTCCGACCACCATTTGTTTTTAGCCAGAACCAAAAATAGCTTGGATTAATTTGTTCATGATCAAAACGGACTCGCATAACATGTGAGTCGAAGACCAAATTTGTTTCATCTTCTGATACTATTGACGCTTTCCCAAGATGGCTCTGGCTGCCGATTGCTCGTGCCAGCAGGATGTCTCCAATTTCAAGGGAGAATCGGTCTCGATCTTTATCCGACAAATCAATCTCTTGGCAGTTCTCTTGATCAATCCAGTACCTTCCAAGCTGGCCGACTTTTACCACCTGCAAAGCACCACCCTCTTTTGCCGGGGTGATAGTGCCATTTTTAGGGTTAGACTTTATGAGTCTCCCCAACGGCTTCACATCCCACCCCTTGGGATTCGTCACAGGGTCACCAAACATATCCAGAAAGGTAGCCCGCAAAAACTCGTCCGCCATGTCCAGCGCGGCTTTTCGCTTGCGCCGGATAGCGTCCGCCTTGTCCAGAATGGCCGCGATGCGCTTCTGCTCGGAGAGCGGCGGAAGGGGGATTTCGTACTTCTTGAGAAAATCAGTTGTTACTCGTTTTTGCCCAACGGCTCCAGACATCCGCCATGTACCGTAAGCTCTAAAGTCTGGATTCCAAACCGTATAATAAAGATATTGTCCATCCACGTCTTTGTTAGGGCGTAGTACATGAAACTCTGTAGAACCAAATCCTATTTCTGTTGGAAGGCCTGAAAAATAGGCAGCCTTACCATTCTCGAAACAAGGGGTAATTTTAGCGAATACAACGTCATTCTTGGCAAAATACGTGTATCCTTTTTTCAACTCGCCTACTGTTTTGGTTTCGGAAACGCTCCAACTGCCGTCCTCCCCAACATCTGCCATCGCAATAAAGGAGGCCTCGGTATTATGGTCTGTCCCACGCGGCAGCCGGGGGTTGATGTCTATAACTTTTCCAAGCTCAACCATCTTCATCCCAACATCCCCTCAAGCTCATCAAGGTCTGCCAGAATCTCGCGCTCCAACTCCTTCATTCGTCCCAGAATCTCCCTGGGCGGGTCGTACTTCTCTTCCGCGTAGACCAGTTCCTTGTAGCGGTTGATGGACAAGTCGTACTTGTTCCCGGCGATCTCCTCATGCGGGACCAGGAAGCTCTGCTCGGTGCGCGCCCGCTCCGCTTCGGTTACCAGTGATTTCCAGCGTGTCAGGATATCAGGGATGTTGTCGTTCTCATGCTTGCCACCAGTGAGCGGGGTGCGCTTATCGTCCAGGCTGAATCCGTCGGCCCGCATGTCGTAGAACCAGACGTTGTCCGTGCCCCCGGAGTCGGTTTTCGTGAAAATCAAGATGGCCGTAGATACGCCCGCATACGGCTTGAACACGCCCGAAGGCATGGAGATGACCGCGTCCAATTTTTGTTCATCCACTAGCCGCTTACGGATAGCCATATGCGCCTTAGTCGAGCCGAACAGCACGCCGTCCGGTACGATGCACGCGCAACGCCCGCCGATCTTCAAGAGGCGCAGGAACAGGTTGATGAACAGGAGTTCCGTCTTCTTGCTCGACACCGGCTTGAGCAGGTCCGAGGCCACGATGTCGTTATCCAGCGACCCTTTGAAAGGCGGGTTGGCATAGAGCTTAGTGCAGATACCGCTGATGCCTTCGCTTTCCTGGGTCAGGGAATCCCGCGCCTCAATGTGTGGATTTTCCACGCCGTGCAGGACCATGTTCATGACCGCGATGCGCAGCATGGATGAGTCGAAATCAAAACCCGCGAACATTGTGCCATTGAAGTGCTTGCGCAGCCGGTCGTCCTGGAACAGTTCCGGGTGCGTCTCGCGCATATATTCCCCGGCAGCCATGAGGAAACCAGCCGTGCCACAGGCCGGGTCACAGATGGTGTCTTCCGGCGTCGGCTCCAGCATCTCGACCATCATCTTGATGATATGGCGCGGCGTGCGGAATTGCCCGTTCACTCCGGCCGTGGTCAGCTTGGAAAGCAGATATTCGTAAAGGTCGCCCTTGGTGTCCCGGTCATCCATGGGGATATCGTCGATGAGGTCCACAACCTTGGAAAGCAGCCCCGCGTTGGGGATGACGAACACGGCATCCTTCATGAACCGGGCATAGGCCGTACCATTGCCGTTCATGGTCTTGATGAACTGGAACAATCCTTCCGGCCGGATCATGATGTCGAACATCTCGGCAGGAGCTTTATCCCTCAATGCGGACCATCGGAATTCCTCCTGATCGCCCGTAAAGATGGGGTTCTTGATCTCACCGCCCAGAATGCTTGCCTGCATCTCCTTCGCGGTGTGCATTTCATCAAGCCTGCGAATAAACAGCAGATACGAAATCTGCTCAATAACCGTCAGCGGATTGGTAACGCCCCCCGACCAGAAGGCATTCCAAACGTTATCTATCTTGGATTTCAGTGTCCCGGTAACCATATGAGTTTCCTGTATGCTTGTGAATGAATGTTGGGGGAGGTTGTAGCTTGAATAGCAACGGAAGGAAACAGGTGATGTCGTATCGTATAGGCAGGCGTCTGCCGTCATATCTCACCACGACACCACTCTGATGTGTTTAAACACATTGACTTTTTTTGAATTTATGCTATAATGTATACGTCATTTTTCACCGAACCATAAACACGGTTCGGCATCCCATTCCATAACCCGGACGAACACCACTCTTCGACCTGCTGCGGCAGCCGTGGGCTTTGTTGCGTCCTACGAACAGGAGGCTTCCCATGTGGAACGAACCTTCACAGTCGCGGCTGGATAAGATTCCCCGGCTGTATGCAACCGAGGATATTTTGCTCGAAAACAAGTCGATTCATCTGCATTTCTTCATTGGCGGCTGCGATTGGTACGTGGCCGAGTTTGATGGTGAGGATATCTTCTTTGGCTACGCCATCCTCAATGGTGACTATTGGAATGCTGAGTGGGGATACATCTCTTTCGAAGAACTTAAGCGGCTACGGGTTGGCTGGGTCGAGGTCGACTGTGAAACTGAGCAGATCTGGGCCGTGAAGCGTGCCAGTGAAATCCCCGATATTTGGAGGGATTCATGATGAATGTTGGAACGTGGAAATTGCCAGAAAAGCCGTTTTGATGTTCAGTTTCCGGATTTTATGAAAATCGAAATTGTAAAAAATAGTGCTGGTAGGGGTAGGTGCGCCTGGCTCTGGAAAAGATGGAAATTGCAGCACTCTAGCTCAATGCCGCATTGTGAATATTGTATGAAAACAAGCAATTGCCCGATATTTGGAGAAAGTTCATGGAAATACGCGACATGGAAGACCTTCTGGTGAGTCTGTTTGATCCGCAAATTACGGACTCTGAGAAGGCTGATATCCTCATGGATGCCGGGAAAATTAGATACGCTTGGTGCCTTAGTGATAGTGGTGGCGCAGTAGCCATTGATGGCGTTGAGGTTGAATTTCTGGATGGTAGTGCGTTCCGGTTGATCATCATACCCGGAGAGAGATGAAATGTGCCGTATTTGCGTCCTAAGGGTGTGTTGGTCAGTCCTCGCTGTCATGCCGCCGTGTTGGTGCAAGGACTCGTTGGCCCCGCCAAAGAACGCCGAGAATCTGGCAACGTGCCGATTGCGATGGTCATGGAGCGCGTAATTCAAGAAAATGCTACTGGATGCGGCCTTGCTTGTGTGGCGATGGTGGCGAGGGTGCCTTATGCCGAGGTCCGCAGTCTTGCCGTCGAACATCTAGGCTTTGATTCGATCGGTCCATTCTACACTGATCTGGACGACCTTCGATACATGCTTGATTGGTACGGGTATGGGGTGCTTCGGTGGACACCTTTCAAGTCATACGATTCGGTCAGCCCTTTATGTGTGTTGGAGATTGAACGATCTGGCATTTACAATCATTGGGTGTTGCTTATCAAGTGCGCCCTCGACAGGTACGTTCTTGATCCATTTCCAGACGTGAAAACCGAGCGGCGGCGTGATTGGTGGAGGCTCCGTCCAATTAGTTACGCGAACATTATAAAGCTTTAACCCTTTCCTCTTCGTGTACAGCACGGTCCTTATTCTGACTGGCGGCAGTTTATTGTCGTGAAGTGGTCGCATGTCGGTTGCATAGCGTGACGGACATACTTGTTATTCATCGACAACAACGGAGGAGCTATGAAAATGGTTTCTGTTTCCGCTGACGACATCTCCGTCGGTCAGCAAGACAAAGGTTCAAACGTGAAAACTCTGCAACGTGGGTTGGCGAAACTCCGGGGGCAAGGCACTAGTCCGGGCAATACTATTATTGCCAATAGCTTTGAAAATGCTCTGGTCATTGGCGAACAACAGCCGGACAGAGCCGTTGCTACCGCTGTTCGTAATGCTGTAGAGTCACTGCTTGAAGACCTCGAAATCATCTAATCAGAATGGGGAGGCTCCGGCTTCCCCTTCTTTTATATTTCCGCAAAGAGTTCATCTAAGCTGATTTGGAACACATTCGCGAGTTTGATCATCACGGTCAGGGAGATGTTCTGTTGCCCCCGTTCAATCGTGCTGATGTAGGTTCGATGAACTTCGGCCAATTCCGCGAGTTTTTCTTGGGACAGGCCGGCCTCGTCCCGAAGCTGGCGCATTCGAATCCCAAGCCTTTTCATCACTTCCTGCTCTTTCGCAGAGTATTTTTGAGAATTGTTGGTAGGCACCGTGACTCCTTTTCTAAGGGTTTCACTGTGCTTGACTTGTAGAATATATAACTACAGAATATATTCTACATAACGATCAAAACTATAGAGAATGTCCCGCATGGTGCGGGGCAGTCTCGACGTATCATTAATCATGTTCCGGCTGCGTGACCGGGGCAAAAGGAGGCTTTATGACTCAGGTTGAGGAGAAAAAAGGGTTCAGTTGGATGGGACTGCTTTTCGGCGGGGCCTACTACGCCGGATATGGTGAGTTAGGCAAAGGCATCATCATGGGGGCAATCACCGGACTATTCCTGGTTCCGGGATTGTTTGTGCACCTGTTTGCAGGAATCAAGGGGAAGAAAGACCTTCCTGTTGGAAAGCAGCCCTTTGATTGGCCCAAAGCCATTTGCGTGGCATTTGTCCACGCCGTTGTGTATATGGCTACGCTTGGAATAATCGCCATTATTGTTAAATGATCTGGAGACTTATAGATATGAATACTTTTCATAATAAACGAAATGTTCTCATGTTTTCGTTGCTCGTCCTGCTCATGGTGGCCTGCACCCAGAATGATGTCGATATTGTCAAAGACGGCACTATGAACGGCTACCAGGCAACTACGGTCGGGGCTGCATTTGATGCCAGTTTCGATAACCCGAAATGGTCTGAGTTTGTTGGTGAAAAAGGCAAAAGGGTCGTGGAGTTTTCCGGGAAGATCACGAAAGCGGTTCTGTTGGACTTGATGGGAGGCATAGCAAATGACCCGAACATTCAGCATAGCTATGCACAGGCGGTACTGTCTGAACCAGAGTACCAACAAATATATGAGGGGTCTTCAGGGGAAGGGACTACGCCAGTAAATGAAGTGTATCGAATTCTGTTTGACGCTGCCCTCCGCAAGGTTGTTGGGCAGGAAGCGGTTTTCCAGTGGTTTGTCACACCAGACGGTGAACGTTTCTCCCTAGCATACATTGACAACGATGTGTGGGGACCTCTCGTCCGTCCCTATGGTGCTGACAAGAACTACGTCTACAATGACGAAGCCATCCTCAATGCCATATATAAATAACTAGGCGACAGTATCGAATGGGGCCTGTGCTGGCTGCCCCGGCGCAGGTCCTTCTTTCAGCTCTTCTTTTTGGGTATGCCGTAGCCACCAAGGTAGATCATGAATATGTTTTTATCCTGCATACACTCGGGGAGATATTCCTCCTTTTCCTTCCACAAAACTTCTGCATTCCGTGGAGTGTCCGAATCGACTGCTTCAGTGAGAACTCTTTTGGCCTCGTCTCGTTGTTTTTGAAGATCGCATTCGTAATCAAAGACTACTCTGCATAAGGCCCGAACTGTCCGCTCAAGCTCCGCAGCTCGCTTGGCTACCCCCTCGATTGTATCCTTCTTTTTACGCCCTTTTACCTTGATCTTATGGGCAAGGGCGTATTGGACAATGGCCTCACTGACGATCTCGGATTTGAATTTTCCTTCAATTTTCTCATCAAGGGCATTAATCGCTTCGATCGCTTCCGGGGTTAATATGTAGCTCTTGGTTGGTTTCATTTCTTTCATAGTTTCTCCATTCTTAGAATCTCTCTTATTGTCTCTCTTAGAATGTTGTCTGTCAATATTTATATCTAAGATGTGCTCTTTGTGCAGTTCTAAGGGGTGGAAGGTAAGGGCTGGCTCTAAGAGAGGGTGCATTGCCAATTCTTAGAGGTTTTGCATGAATATATAAATAATGAATTTCCACGGAATCACCCATTCTAGTCGGATTTTGACCTGAAATCCGCACTCAAGCCGTTTCGTTTGAATGCGCCTGTTCACAATTGTTGTGGGTAGCGATGTAGATTTTCACCTCGCACACTGAGGTGTGGGTCGTGCATTCGTCACTTTTACTCATGTGTGAAAGGCCCAATATGGCTTGGAAAAATCCATGGAAGATTATTGAACCCGAATCTGAGAGTTTTGTGGTTGAAACCCGTGGGAGAGTTTTAACTTGGTACTACAAGAAATCTCGTAAAAAACGCCCATGCGTCCCTGCGGGTGGTGGTGAATATGCGAACCATCCTGCCGCTGTAAAAATGATTCTGAAAACCAAGCGCAGACGCAAGGGACTTCTCAAGTGTCTGTTCGCACTAAAAAGGAGACCTTTTTGGATGATCTCGCTCGTGTACCCATACAGTATAGCGTATGAAGTCACGCCTGAGAAAATCAAAAGCGACCTTGCGTACCTTGGTAGAAAAATCCGGAAAGAGTACCCCAAGGGCTACTTCTTTTATCTGATTGACTACTCTGGTGATGCTGGTTTTCACATCCATCTATTCGGGCGGGCCGGAAAGGCTCCACGTAAGCTCAAAAAGCTCCGAATTAAGAAGGCCTTTCCTCAATGGTGGACGAGTCGTCTTCAATCCACTGAGAAGCATTTAATAAAAGTTGGCCGTCTCCGCACTATGCAGGCTTCGCATAAGGCCTGCTCATACCTGCTCAAAGGCGATAAGTTTAACGACCATCTTCGCGTTACGAGTCACTTGGGAAACAAGCATTCCTTTGGGTGTTTCAATAAGCACAATGTTAAATACGCCCGGTCTGAGAGCCTAAATGTCTCATTGGGTGATTTCCCAGAGATTCGGAAACTCATAGCCTTAAACACCCACGAGGATAGCAAGCGCACTTCTGATTCATACCTGTGCGACCACGACCATAAGGTAATGAATGCTGGCTCTGGTCTGCACATCATTAATGATCCGACCCTAGCTAAAAAGATCAAGCGCAAATTGGCCCGACTCAAGCAGTCAAAAAGGAGGAAGAAATGATGACTTCCTCTGACGCTATATTGACAGCCAAGGAAGTGGCAGCATTTCTAGAGGTGTCCACGAACTACGTCTATAAATACAAGAACCTCTTTGGCGGCTTCCAGGCCTGTGAGGGAGGTAAAATCTTGTTCTTTGAAAACGACATTAAGGAATACATGAGGAATAATAATGGCCTACAGAGAAAAGAACGGAAAGTGGCGAGGAGTCAAGATAATCGATTACGAAAAAAGAACAAAGACCTTCAAAACCGAAAGGCAGGCAATCCGGTGGGAAGAAGATCAGACCGTCGAACTCTGGAAGACCGAGCAAGAAAATATAAGTTATCCCTCTCTGGCTGAATGGAGTGTTGAATATCTTGAATATGCAGAAGAGAAGTTCGTTCCGAAGACCTTAAAAGAGGAAAAGGTTCCAGCGTTCAATCGGCTCTTTGAGTTTGTGTCATCAGCCCTTACTGTGGATAGGCTTTCCGTGGCCGACTGTCAGAGAATGCTTATGACCCAAGCCAAGCACCGGAGCGGCAATGCAGCTAATAAGGACCGCAAGAACCTGCTGGCGGCCTGGAATTGGGGTATAAAGGTATTGAAGTTGCCAAAGGACAACCCTTTCGCTGACGTGGACCTGTTTCCGGTGGAGCAACAACCCAAGTATGTACCGCCTTTTGAGGACTTCTGGAAGACACACGCGGTTGCACGTCCCAAAGATCAGGTGTTCTTGTTGACCATGCTTCATACAGCAGCAAGGCGCGGAGAACTGCTTAAACTCAAATGGGATGACGTGGACCTTGATAATGGAAAGATTCGTCTTTGGACCCGGAAGCGCACAGGTGGCAAGGAGTACGATTGGCTACCTCTGACTAAGCGTCTCCGGCGTGAGCTTGAGGAACACTTCAAGGATAGGACGTCCGAGTTGGTGTTTTGCCGTTCTGATGGCTCTCCGTACAAGTGGCGGCAGCATCTCATGAAGATCCTGTGTGAGAGGGCCGGGGTTAAACACTTCACCTTTCACGCAATTCGTCACCTAACAGCGTCATTAATGGCGGAGGGGGGTAAGGATATGGCGAAGATTCAGGCGATTCTGAGACATAAGAACCTAATGACCACTACCATCTACATTCACCGATTGGGTATCATGGAAAATGATCTTGAAGACATCTTCGGTGAAGACGAAGAATAATGAAAAGCCCCGGAGTCACTGGATTCCGGGGCTTTTTCGCGTCTATCGACACGTAAATCGACACGCAAAAGAAAAACGGACTACAGCGTTAACTGTAACCCGTTGAAATTCAATGGCGTCCCCAAGGGGGTTTGAACCCCTGTTGCCGGCGTGAGAGGCCGGAGTCCTAGGCCACTAGACGATGGGGACACTTTGGTGGGTCGTACTGGGCTCGAACCAGTGACTCTCTGCTTAAAAGGCAGATACTCTACCAACTGAGTTAACGACCCGCGTTCAAAGAAGGGTATCACTATCCATTTGAAATTCAAGTGTCAAGTACAAATTGGAATTTGGCACAGGGATGGTAAAATGCCAGATAAACGCTTGGAATGCCAGTCGAAATAAAATATTTCTTGCAAAATTCGTCTGCCGTGTTATAGTCCCGCTCCCTGTCCTGAATGGGAAATCAGTCACCAAGGAGTCTACATATGACCAGAAAAGACCGCACCGAGGGGATTTATTCCCGCCGCGAAGTGCTCGATGAATCCGAGCGCCGCCAGTATTGCCAGCTACAGCTCAAGGAGTTGCTCTCCTATGCCTACCGTTATTCCGAGGACGTCAAGAAGCGGTTCGACCGTTCGCAGTTCAACGTGGACAAGTTCCGCGTACTGAACGACCTCAAGCATATTCCCATCATCAAGAAAAAGGAACTCATTTTCCTCCAGTCCATGGGCCCCCGCCTCGGCGGATTGCTGACCAAGGATCTGGGTGAACTCCAGCGCGTGTTCCTGTCTCCCGGCCCCATCTTCGACCCCGAAGACCGTTCCGAGGACTACTGGGGCTGGACTGAAGGCTTTTATGCCGCCGGCTTCCGTTCCGGCGATCTGGCGCAGATCACTTTCAACTATCATCTGGCACCCGCCGGGCTGATGTTCGAAGAACCCCTGCGCAACCTCTCCTGTGCCGTGGTGCCCGCCGGTCCCGGCAACACCAACTCCCAGATCGAGATCATGCAGAAACTGCGCGTCACCGGCTATGTCGGCACGCCGAGCTATCTCATGCATCTGGCCCAGAAGGCCGAGGAGGCAGGCCTGTCCCTGCGCCGTGACCTCTTTCTGGAAGTGGCGTTCGTCACCGGCGAGAAGTTCTCCGAGAAGCTGCGCTCCACACTGGAAAAGAAATTCGACTGCATCATGCGCCAGGGTTACGGCACGGCGGACGTGGGTTGTATCGGTTACGAATGTTTCCACAAAAATGGTCTGCATTTGTCCAACCGCGCCTTTGTGGAGATCTGCCATCCCGACACCGGCATTCCGCTCAAGGACGGCGAGGTCGGCGAAATCGTGGTCACCGCATTCAACCGCACCTATCCGCTCATCCGTCTGGCTACCGGCGATCTCGGGTATCTGGACCGCTCGCCCTGCGCCTGCGGCCGTACCAGCCCTCGCCTGGGCGGCATTGTCGGTCGCGTGGACACCACTGCCCGCATCAAGGGCATGTTCGTGTACCCGCATCAGGTCGAGCAGGTCATGGCCCGTTTTGAAGAGGTCAAGCGCTGGCAGATCGAAGTCACCAACCCCGGTGGCATCGACGAGATGATTCTGTCCATCGAGGCCGGTCAGTTCAACCAGGAAGACGAGCTGCTCCATCTGTTCCGCGAAAAGATCAAATTGCGTCCCATCCTCAAGGTGCTTGCCCCCGGAACCCTGCCTCCGCAGATCCGGCCCATCGAAGATAAGCGCACCTGGGACTAACCCTCCCGCGCTCTAAAAGGTATTAACCCCGTCCGGCATGTGTCGGGCGGGGTCTTTATATGCCTCCGGCGGCCGGGGAAGGGGAGTGTGGAAGCCCTTTTCGAAGGGGTCCCGCTCTCCCCTTCCCCGTACCCCATCCCCTTTCCCCTCCGAAACTTTTTCTTTCCGCTTGGCAGGGAGCGAGCTGGATGATTTATTATGATCGGTAACTTTGCGGTTGGTCAAATGAGTTTTTATGTTGAGGTGTTGCTGTTTTTTTTAAAGGGTTATCTTTATCCTGTTGGGGCAGACGGGGAGATGGGTGCTGACATAATGCGTTTTGGGCGCGTATGGAGTATATGTAATGGGACAGCACGGGTTGAGCCTTGGGGGTACAGCCCGTGGAAAGATGACATTAAGAGTGTATCCGAGGACGCCATGATGAAATACAATCTTCGAACCGCAAAGATGTGCGGCGTGATCCCGCTTGGTCTGCTGTGCCTGCTGTTTTTGGGGGCGTGTGTGAAAAATGCGCCAGAAACCATGCCCGAAACAGCGCCCGAGGTGGTGAACCACCCGCCGCTGACCGTGACTTTCCTCCCGCAGAAGGGCGAATTCATCTCCAAGTATGGTGATCAACTCACAATTGAAGAGATCACAACGATGGCAGATGGTTACGATTATATCCTTATGGGAGAAGGGCATCGGAATCCATGGGACCACAAGGTTCAGCAAATTGTTTTGAAGGCGCTTTCCGAGTCCGGGAACGGGGTCTCGCTGGGGTTGGAGATGGTGGCCGTGGACATGCAGCCGGTGCTCGATGATTTCGGCCAAGGCCAGGTCGAGCTGGACGATCTGGCGGAGGAGCTGCAATGGACTTCAAGGTGGGGATACGACTTTTCCCAGTTCCGCGACCATTTTGCCATTGCCCTGCGCTACAGTGTGCCTGTGGCCGGGTTGAACGTGCCGACAAAGATCACCCGGAAGATATCCAAGGATGGTATAGAGAGCCTTTCCGATGAGGAAAAAGCTTTTCTTCCCAATGAGATAGTCCCGCCTTCAACCGGGCAGCGGACCTTTCTGGATACGGTTTTCGGGCAGCATGAGGGACTGGATGGGGATGATCCCGAGCAGCGGGAGCGATTTTATCTGGTGCAGTCCATATGGGATTCCAAAATGGCCGAGGAGGCTGTGCGGATTCGCCGCAAGTATGACTGGCCGGTCCTGGTTGTTGCCGGGTCCGCCCATGTGGAGTTGGGTTGGGGCATTGCCAAGCGCATACAGTGGTTTGACCCGGGCGCGCGTGTCCTGACCGTCATGCCCTGGCGCGGAGGCGAATTCGATCCCGAGGAGGGCGACGTCTTTTTCTATTCCCCGGATTCGTACCAGTCCCGCATGGGCGCGCTCCTGACGGGCCTGTCCACTGGGGGCATCCTGGTGGAGTCCGTCAAGCGGGGATCGCGTGCGGCCGAGGCCGGGCTGCGCCCCGGCGATATCCTTGTGGATGCCTCGGGCGTGCCCCTCGAACACCTTTTCAGCCTGCACATGGCCGGGACCAAGGTGCATGAAGCGGATGAAGAATTGGTTTTCACGGTCAAACGGGGCGATCAGGCCTTTTTGGCCAACGTGGGCAAACTCGGAGTGCCCGCAGCCGAGAAAAAACCGGACACTGCCCCGGCAGCGGAGGGGAGTAGATGAAACGAGTCTTTCTTGCCGCGATGTGCGTGTTGTTTTTGTGCACTCCTGTCTCCGCAGACGATCTTTCCGGTTTGCTGCCTGACAACGTGGGCGACCTCAGCCGGACGCAACTCCTGACCGGGCTTGCGGCCCAGGCCGAGGTGGATCAACTGCACGGCAAGGCGCTTCAGGCCGAGGCCAGCGCCGTCGGCCGGTATGCCCGTTCCGGGGAGCGTCCTGCCGAGGTCTGGATTTCCCGTGTGGAATCAGAAGCCGAGGCGCGGCGCCAGATCGGGCTTATGGTGCACAGGATGTATGAAAATCCGAAGTCGCCCTTCAGGAATCCGGCCCGGTTGGAGCACAACGGCGTAGCCGTGTACCGGTTTTCAGGCATGGGCCAGGTCCATCTCCTCTGGGCCAGCGGCGATCTGGCCTGGTGGGTGAGCGCGCAACCGGGTGACGGGCAGCGCCTTCTGGACGCATTTTGCCGCTGACCGCTCCACGTTGACAGCATGCTGCTTTTCTCTGTAATGATGGCGTAATTCGTGAGAAAGGATGGCCGACATGAAAAAAAGCGTTGTCACATGCGCCCTGGCGTTGATCGTAACCCTCATGTTTTCTCCGGTTCTTGCCGGGGAAAAGATCGTTTCGGAGGTCCGTGGCGGTCTCTATGCCCACGACATAAGCTTTTGGAGCTTTCATCGTGAGGATGGCATTGACGTCAATGGCGAAGTCCTGTTCGTGTCTCCGTCCTTTCTGGAATGCCTCTGGTCGCCGCGTCCCCACCTGGGGGCTACCGTCAATACCTCGGGCAACACCTCCCACGCCTATGCCGGATTGACCTGGGAATACCCCCTGTTTTCGAGCGGCTTCTTTGTGGACGGCAACCTCGGCCTGTCCGTGAACGACGGCCGGCGTGACACCGACGACCCGGATCGCAAATCCCTGGGCTCGCCCGTCCTCTTCCGCCTGGGCGCGGCCCTGGGGTATAATGTGACGGAAAAAGTCAACGTATCCATCCAGTTCGAGCACATGTCAAACGCCTATCTCGCCAACGAGAACGAAGGCATGGACAATGTCGGCCTCCGCCTGGGCTACCGGTTTTAGCGGCATAAATCCGTGATGCCTGCGTTGCTGCGGGCAATCCGCATCCTCGCGTATAAAAGAATACGCTGCGGTTCGTATTCCCCTTGCGCCTTGGCCTCCCGAATTTATGCTCGCTAAAATTCATCGGCAGAATGGTGATGCCTGCGTTGCTGCGGGCAATCCGCGTCCCCGCGCAAATAATGTTGCGGGTCGATGCCCCTTGCGCCTTGGCTCCCGAAAAGGAATTCTCCGAACGTGTGCGAGTCGGATGCCCTTTGATCGGATCACCCCTTGCCTTGGGGCGTTGATTCCGGGTAGTGCTCCCGGAAAGCCCAAGGAGTATGCATGGCAGACACACATGAGGAGCAAGCCGTTGTTTTGGCCGAGATCATCCGTCAACTGGCGGCGCATTATGGCCTGTGGCTGGCTGAAACCGTGCACCAGCTCGGTCTGGATGCGGCCCTGGATGCCGAGGCCGTGGCAGGGGACAGGCTTGTGGGTATCCTGACCGGCAAGCTGGAACGGACGCTCGGGCATGAGCCGGGGGGGCTCCTTGCCGATGTGGACCTCGAGGTTCTGGAGCAGACGGCCCAGGCGTTGCGCACGGCCTGGCTGGCTGCGGACGGAGTCTGGTTCCAGGCCGTTGAGCGGCAGGCGGGCATGGATGCGGCCAAGCGGGTGAACGACACCTGCTGGGCCCGGTTCGCGCCCCTTGAGGCCCGGCGGATCAAGGCCCGGCTGGGGCTTCCGGACTTGGGGGGCATCCCGGCCCTGAAGGCCGGGCTGGCCGCGCGCATGTACGGCCACCTCAATGAGTGGGAGTTTGCAGAAGAGACTATTGATAGTATTGTTTTTCGTATGACGGATTGTCGTGTGCAGACGGCGCGCAAACGACGCGGCCTTGACGATTACCCATGCAAATCCGGCGGCACCACGGAATATACCGGTTTTGCCCGTGAGATTGACAGCCGTTTGCGTTGCGAGTGTGTTGCCTGTCCGCCCGACCCGCATCCTGAAACTTTTGCCTGTGCCTGGCGTTTTTCCCTGGCGGATGTCGAATAGGCCGGCAAGAGATCTGAGTCTGTGCTTGACGGGGTTCAATTCGACAGGTATCAAATTGTTATGACGAGGACGCAATGAAGACAGTGGTAGACACAAAGCGGATGGCCGCCGTGATGAAGGCTTTGTCCAATCCCAACAGGCTGGAACTTTTTCTGGAAATAGCCAACGGGAGCGGGGAACGCAGTTATGAGGCCGGGTGCGAGTGCGATTGTTTTGTCAGCGAAATAGTCAAGCGCATGAAGATCGGCGCGCCTACGGTGTCGCACCACCTCAAGGAGCTCAGCAATGCCGGGCTTATCGAAACGGAGCGTCAGGGAAAGTTCCTGGTGGCCCGTGTGAATACACAGGTGGTGGGCGAGGTCCAGGACCTGCTTGAGAATCTCGGTTGCAGACTGTAGCTCCCCTTTTTTTGCCAAACAGTTTGATTGTTGTCGAAATGTCATTGTAAGATAGGCGCATTTGTAAATGTGGCGAATGCGTGTGGGCAAACCATTCGACAGTTGTCGAAGTGTACAAAGGAGAAGTCGATGCAGAACAGACGAGTTGCGCTGGTCACTGGCGCATCCAACGGCATAGGTGCGGCGTTTGCCCGGCTGCTCGCCGGGAAGGGCTTTGACCTGATGCTGACGGCGCGCAGCGAAAGGCGGCTTGCCGAACTGGCAGGGGCTCTGGGGCGGGACAGTGGGGTGGAGGTCCGTTGGGTGGCCGCTGATCTGGCGGACATTGATGCCCCCGGGCGGATTCAGCAGGCCTGCTCCGATGCAGGCATGGAGGTGGACCTTCTGGTCAACAACGCAGGGTTCGGTGCATACGGTCGTTTCATCGAAATCGATGCCGAAGAGAGCGAGGCCATGATTCGGGTTCTTGTCGCGTCGGTGACGCAGCTTGCCTACCTTTTCCTGCCCGGCATGTTGGAACGCGGTCGGGGGGGCGTCATCAACGTGGGCTCCACAGGTTCGTTGCTCCCTTGCCCCAATCTGGCGGTCTATTGTGCGGCCAAGGCTTACGTGCTCAGTTTTTCCGAGGCGTTGTCCGTGGAATTGCGCGGATCCGGGGTGCAGGCAACGGCCCTTCTGCCCGGAAACACCAGCACCGGCTTTTCCTCAAGGGCCGGCACAGGACAAACGCGCGTGGCCCGATACATGCCGATGACAGCCGAAGACGTGGCCCGGATCGGGTACAGGGCGTATGTCCGCAAACGTTCCGTGGTCGTTGCGGGGTGCTTCAACGCCTTGCAGATGCGCCTGGTTTCCATGCTGCCCCGTTGCGTTGTTCATGCTGTGACCCGTTTTTACATGAACGCCTAGGAGGGTATTCATGACCGATATCATTTTGATCGCCATCTTGGGCATAGCCGTTGTTGCCTTGCTGCAATGGTTGTCCGTCTTGTTTGTTGTGTCCGACACTTCACGATTCAATTTGGCCGGGGCGGGAAAATGCCGTTCCGTGAAAGGAGCATCATGATGACGATGAAACGCAGAATAGCCTTTGTCTGTTACCTGGGCGTGAGCCTGTTGCTGATGGGCTTCGGGATCAGGTACTATTTCGGAGGGGAGCTCATGCCCTATCATCTGGAGGCCATCGGCGTTCCGTGGGAGACCCTGCCGGAAACGCTTCGGTTCATGTTTCTGCTGTTCATGAACGGTGTGGGCGTCGGTTTTATTTGCGTGTCCGCAGCCATGCTCGTCATGCTGTTTGTTCCCTTCAGACGGGGAGAGCGATGGGCAGACCTTACCCTGCCCGGTATCGGGTTGGCCGTGTCGGGCATGCTGGTTGTCATGATGTGCTCCATCATGCAACATACTACGGCCCGGCCGCCGATGACCATGGTTTTGGTGACCTGCGGTGTTTTGCTTTTTGCTGCGGCCCTGACCCTGCTTCCGTGTTGCCGCTGTTCGTCCGGACGGAATTGATTTCACCAACACCCTTCATTAAAATTCCCGACCGCAGACAGCGGTCGGGAGCTTTTCACGTCTGCCGTTTTCAGGTACTCACCAAACCATGCCGGAATTGCCTGAAGTGGAAGTCATCGCCCGCGGTCTTGACCGGACCTTGCACGGGCGATCCGTCATAACAGCCGAAGTCCCGGGACTGACGCGGCTCAGTGAATGCGCTGAAACCCTGGTGCCGAAGACATTGGGGCGCACTTTCGCGCGCGTGTACCGCCGGGCCAAGGTGTTGCTCATTGAAATGGATGACGGCTCGACCATGGCCTTTCATCTGAAAATGACCGGACGGGTGGTCCATGGCCCGCGTCGGCCTGTGCATAAGCACGATCGCATCCTGTTTATGCTCGACGACGGAACGCAGCTCACGTTTTCCGACATGCGCAAATTCGGCTATGTCTGTTCCTTCACGCCGCAGGAACTGGAGGACTGGGATTTCCTGGCCAAGGTCGGGCCGGAACCGCTGGAAACATCGCCCGAGGATCTGGCCGGGCGGATCAAGGGACGCAACACCGCGGTCAAGGGGCTGCTGCTCAACCAGTCCGTGGTGGCCGGGGTGGGCAACATCTATGCGGATGAATCCCTGTTTCGGGCGGGCATACACCCGCAGACCAAGGGAAGCCGCATCGGCAAGGACCGGGCCGTGAGGCTGTTCACCGAATTGCAGGCGGTGTTGCAGCAGGCCATCAATGAAAATGGCAGTTCCATTTCCGACTATGTGAACGCCCATGGGGATGCCGGGGCTTTTCAGAACAGTTTCAATGTGTACGGCAGGAAAGGGCAGAAATGTAAAGAATGCGGAAGCACGTTGCAGGCCGTGAAAGTGGCGGGCAGAACCTCCACCTTTTGTCCGGAATGCCAGTCCAAGCGCTGATTCTTTCAACCGCAATCACTTTTGTAGACGGTTGCGGTTTCGGGGCGGTCATTCGGCCGGACCGATGGCGTTTGGGCCGTATGCTTTCGGTTCGGCTCAAACCGGGCTGATGGGTGGTTTTGCCGACCAGGGGGCTTTTCAGGATTTATGGAATGAATAATGAATTATTCCAGAGTGAAATGGAAATCTCTATAAAAGATCTAGACAATTGGACATGTATGATTTCAATGGGTTGCAAAACAGCTCAAAATGGGAATAAAAGTGAGTAAGCACGGTAGAAGCATAGTGAAAAATGCCGCTGTGGTGGCTGGCGCGACCCTGGTTTCACGTATCTTGGGGTTTGTTAGAGACATCATCGTGGCCTTTGCCTTGGGGGCCGGGTTGTTTGCCGACGCCTTTTTCGTGGCCTTCCGCATTCCGAACCTGTTGCGCAGGCTCTTTGGTGAAGGCTCGCTGACCATGGCGTTTATACCTATTTATTCGCGGATTATGGAGGACGAGGGCGAAGAGGCTGCCCAGGCCATGGCCCGTTCGGCCATGATCTGGCTCGTGGCGGTACTCGTCGGCATCACCGTGCTGGTGGAGTTGCTGGCCCGGCCTCTGACCATGGCCATTGCCCCCGGTTTTCTGGACAATGCCGAACAGTTCAGGGTGACCGTTGACCTGGTCCGCATCTGTTTCCCGTATGTCATATTCATTTGCGGAGTGGCCCTGTGCATGGGCATCCTGAACTCCCGCAACCATTTTCTTGCTCCGGCTCTTGCCCCGGTGGCCTTGAATGCGGCTTTGATCGGGGCCGCGCTGTTCGGTTATTTCACCGGTTTTAATGTGGCTTATTCCATGGCCTACGGTGTGCTGATCGGTGGCGTGGCCCAGTGGTTCCTGCAACAGCCCTTCCTGACAAAGGTGGGTTTCTCCTGGCGCGGTTCGTGGTCCTGGCACAACAAGGGTGTGGCCCGCATGGGACTGCTCATGCTGCCCACGGTGTTCGGGGCCGCGGTCTATCAGATCAACATCCTGCTCGGCACCCTGCTGGCTTCGTTTCTGCCGGTCGGGTCCGTGTCCTATCTCTATTATGCGGACCGGCTGGTGCAATTCCCGCTCGGGGTGTTCGGGATCGCGGTCAGCACTGCGGCCCTGCCGTCCCTGTCCAGGCTGGCGGCCAAGGGCGAGATGGAGGAGTTCGACGGGACCATGTCCTCGGCCATGGGGCTGACGCTGTTCATTGCACTGCCTGCCGCAGCAGGGCTTGTCGGGCTGGCAGAACCGATCATCGGCCTGCTTTTCGAGCGGGGCGCGTTCACGAGTGAAGCCGTGGCGGCCACGGCCTCGGCCCTGGTGGCCTATGCCGTGGGCCTTCCCTTCATAGCCCTCTCCCGTCCCCTGGTGGCGGGCTTCTATGCCCTGGAGGACACGCGCACCCCGGTCAAGATTGCCGTGGCCTGTCTGGCCGCCAACATCGGTATAGGCGTTCTGCTTATGCAGTTCATGGCCCACGTGGGCCTGGCCCTGGCCGTCAGTCTCTCATCGTTGCTCAATTTTACGCTGTTGTATCTGCTTCTGGCCCGCAAGCGAGGCTCCCGAATACTGCCTGTGGTTGCCGCCCTCAAGATAGGGGCGCTCGCAACGCTCGTCGGCTGGGGAGCTTATGCAAGTGCCGGGTGGCACCCCTGGTGGCTGTTGCTCATCCCTGTGTGGATCGTCGTGTATGTCCTTCTGGCCTTCCTGCTCAGGCTGGATGAGGCCCGCCTGTTCGTGGAACTGATTCGGTCCAGGGTGCGGCGTAAGCTCAGGGGCGCGTGATGAACTCCATTGATACCCAGGCAATCCTTGAGCGGCGTGAGTTTTTTCCGCGCGGTCTGGTCCAGCCCGAAAACGGCTTCCGTTTCTCTCAGGATTCGCTGCTTCTGGCCTGTTTCGCCCATGCCGGTCGGGGTCAGCAGGGCGTGGACCTGGGCTGCGGTTGCGGGGTGGTTGCCTTGGGAATGGTGCTTCGTCAGCCTGATTTGTCAATAACTGGATTGGAGATTAATCCAGAAACTGTAATAGTTGCCGAAGAGAATACGGTTAATTTGCATCTTACCGATAAGTTTACGGTGCAGCAGGGTGATGTGGCGGGTTGGCGGCCGGAACGGGTGGTGGATTTTGTGGTGTCCAACCCTCCATACCGTGAGCTTGGCAGGGGGCGGTCGAGCCGGGATCAGGACCGCAAGACCGCGCGCTTCGAGGACGCGGCCACCTTTTCCCAGTTTGCCCGGTGCGCGGCCCTGGCCCTCAAGACCCGAGGCAGGTTTGCCTTCGTGCATCTGTCCGAGCGGTTGCCCGAATTGTTGGTCCAGGTGACGGAAGCCGGGTTGACGCCCAAGCGCATGCGCCTGGTCCATGGCCGGGCGGATGAAAACGCCAAGATTGTGCTGGTGGAAACAATGAAGGCCGGGGGCGCTGGCCTCAAGGTGGAGCCGCCGCTGATACTGCATGAAGGCCGGGGGAAAGAGACCCGGTTGACCGCACAGGCCGTGGAATTCTGTCCGTTTCTGAAGTGATAAGCCGGAGAAAAAGGGTATGGCGAGCGAGTATGTGAACAACAGGATACACGAGTTGTTTGGCGATGGCGGGTTGCTGTGCGCAGAATCCGTGGTCAAGGTGATCGCCGAAGCAGGAGGCAGGGAGTCGGACGACCTTACTCGTGCGGCCACCGGATTTTGCAGCGGTGTCTCGCGTACCTGCGGCCAGTGCGGCGTGGTAAGTGGTGCCGTCATGGGCATCGGGTTGTATGCGGGCCGGGCCGAACCGGGCGGGGATCACGAATCCTGCTATGCCATGGTCCAGGAATTCCTGGCGCGGTTCAGCGAGCAATACGGTTCCAGCAACTGTTTTGAGCTGATCGGATGCGACTTCACCACGGTGGAGGGCAAGGAGCGCTATAAAGCCAATGATCTCAAGCGGGAATGTCGCAGCATGGCCGTTCACGCCGCTGAATCCGCCCTTTCCATTCTCCGGGAACACGGCTACCTTCCTGCAGAGGATGCTTTCATCCGGTCACGGCTGGCGCCATGTGGGCTCATGTGCGGCAAATGTGTCGCCTTTTCGGACGGTCCGGTCCGGCACTTGGGTTCGGAATTGCGGCGTGAACTGGGACCGAACTTCAGCGGGTACGCCCGGCGATTCGAGGGGATGAACCCGGTTTTCAAGAAGTATCCCGTCTTTGCCGAACTGCTCGACTTTTTGGCCTCGGGGTCGTGCGCCGGATGTCGGGAGCAGGGATGTCTGTTCCAGGCCTGCAAGGTCGCCCCTTGCGTCAAAGAGCACGGGGTGACGTATTGCTTTCAGTGCCAGGAGTTCCCCTGCGACCAGCATGGCATGCCGGAGAGGCTGGCCGGAATCTGGCGTGGGAACAACGAGAAAATGCAAACGTCCGGCGTGGACGAATGGTTTCGGAAACTCAAAGATAAGCCAAGATATCCATAAATAATGATTGAAAAAATCATAATCGATAATTTTATGGCTCACGAACACACCGAGATGGAACTCGGGCCGGGCGTGACCATCCTGACAGGCAGCAACAACACCGGGAAATCCGCTGTGGTGGAGGCGTTGCGCTGCGTGGCCACCAACCCTGCCCGCAATCCCAACCCCGCCTTGTACATCCGTCACGGTGCCAAGGAGGCGCGGGTGGAGGTCGTGCTGGACGACGGCACCAGAGTGGCCTGGGTCCGTACCAAGCGGTGGGCCATGTATGAGCTGTGGACGCCGGGTGCCGAGGAACCGGAGGAGTACCACAAGCTCCAGGGCAGGGTGCCCGAAGATATATCCAAGGCCCTCAGGCTCGATCTGGTGGAACTGGAGAACGGCAAGGATCCCGTGGACATCCATATCGGCAATCAGCGTGAACCTATTTTTTTGCTCAACAAGTCCGATTCGGCCATGGCCGCCTTTTTCGCTGCGTCCACGGAAAGCGCCCATCTGCTGGCCATGCAGAACCTGCTCAAGCGCCGGACCCAGGACGCCAAGCGGGAGGAGCGCGATCTGGAGATTCGGGTTCAGCGGATTTTCGCTGAAGTCGACGAACTCTCGCCCCTGCCGGACATCGAGTTGCAGATGGAAACGGTCCAGGAGCTGGAACAGGCGGCCATCACCCTTGAAAGTGCGGTTCCGGCTCTTGAATCAGTATTGGCCGAGCGTGGAAATTTGACCGTAAGCGTGCAGAGAGCTTCGGCTGCCGCAAGGGTTCTTGCAAAGACCGGCGCGCCGCCGAAACTCAATCAAGTCAGTTCGTTGAATGGTGCAATTCACTCCATGTCCTTTGCGGAACGGCAGCTTGCAGCGGCCCGGAAAACCAGGGCCGTTCTGGCTCCCCTGGCAGGTCTGCCCGAGACCGAGGACACCGGTTCCCTGCTCCGGCTTGTTGAATCCGTCTCTGCCAAGGGACGGGTTTTGCGGAAGGCTGCGGATCAGAAGACCGTCCTGGATGGTCTGGTTGATGTTCCCGCCAGGGAAGAATCAAAGGAACTCGCTGATTTTTTGGATGAATTCATAGCCATGTACTACCGCCACACCCGTCTGGCCCGATGGGACGAGCTTTTGCGGAATGTTGCGGAACCACCGTTGCCGGAACCGGTCGGCGCATTGGGCGCAACCGTTGCCGAACTGGCTGCTCTCGAAGCCGGGTTGGGTGAGCGACAGCAGATGCTGGATGGATTGGAGAAAGACTTGCGGGAAATTGTGGATGCCATGGATAGGCGCATCAAGGAGTTCGGCTGCTGCCCCACCTGCGGCGGCGATCTGACAACCGCAACCTTCCTTGATCACGGGTGCCGACATGATGCTTGACAGGATACGGGGCAAAGGACTGTTCATGGTCGCGGACCCGCATCTGGCGGACCATCCGCCGGGCCAGCGCCTTGTTGGTTATCTCGAGCAGATCATGAGCAAGCTTGCGGCCTGCCTGGACCGTGCAGAGGCGCTCGGCATGGTTCCGGTCATCCTGGGGGACCTCTTTCACTGGCCCCGCGACAACTCCAACAAGATGCTTGTGGATTTGATCCGGCTTTTCGCTGCGCGCACCGGCGATGGGGCGGTCTGGATACTGGTCGGCAACCATGACAAGTACCAGTCCCGGTTTACCGATGACGTGTCCCTTGCGGTCTTGGAGACGGCGGGCGTGGTCCGGCTCATGAAGGAAGGCGGCCCTCAGTTCGTGCTTGAGACCGGGCAAGGACCGGTCATGGTCTGCGCCAGCCCGGACGGCACCCCTTTGCCCAAGGGGTATGACCGCGAGGAGGGTGATCCGGAAACGGTCATCTGGCTCACCCATCATAATATCCAGTTTCCCGAGTTCATCGAGCGGGCCTATTCCATCAAGGAACTGCCCGGCATCGACTGGCTGGTGAACGGGCATATCCACCGCCCCCAGCCGACCGTGGTCAAGGGACAGACCGTCTGGGCCAACCCCGGCAACATCACCCGGCTGACCTTTTCCCGGCGGTCCATGGAGCGCGAGCCAGCCGCCGCCATCTGGACGCCCGGATGCTCCGAGCTGGAGCGGTGGGTCGTGCCCTTTCTCCCCTTTGATCAGGTCTTCCCGGATCAGGAGCTGCCGCCGGAGGAGCAGGAGATCGAAGGAGAATCCAATTTCATCAAGGGGTTGGAGCGGCTTGCGTGGCAGCGGACCCATGAGGGGACCGGCCTGAAGCAATTTCTGGAAGAAAATTTGAGCAACAAGACCCCGGAAGGCAAACTCATCTGGGAACTCTATGAGGAGGTCATACATGGTGAATAACAACCCCAACCAAACAGGGACAAACAGGGATTCCCAGGTGGAACGGGAGCTTAATGAGCTGCGGGAGCAGTATGAGCGACTGCGTGACCGCAAGGTCCGCACCGAGGAGGCCGTGGCCCAGCTCTCCCACCAGTTGCAGGCCTTGAAAACCCAGGCCGAGGCCGAGTACGGGACCAGCGATATCAAGGCTCTGCAACAGTTGTTGGAGGATAAGAGGCAACAAAATGAAGAGGTTGTTGCCAAGTACCGCAAGCATATCCAACAGATTCAAACCGATCTCGCCGAGGTTGAGAACGCGGTGGAGGGAGACTAGCGTGCCCCTGCGTCAGGAGTTGATTGACCTTCGCGAGGCGCGCAGGCAGGCCCAGGGCCGCATACACCGCCTGTCCGCCCTGGCAGAACGGCTGCACTCCGAACACGGGCGGGTGCGCCGGTCCCTTGCCTCAGTACGGGACTTTCTGGTCCTTGCTCCCAAGGCGCGGGATACCCTGGAAGAGTTGTCCACGGCCCTGTTCGGCAAGATCCTGGACGAGGTGGAGGCCAACCTAACCCACGCCATCCGAGAAATCCTCGGTCAGGACCGGGTGGTCGTGTCCGAGCGCGAGGTCAAGTCCAATCGGCTGCACATCCATTTCCTGATCCGCAACCAGGGCCGCGAGGATGAGATAGAGGACATCATGACCGGCCAGGGCGGTTCTGTCTGCAACATCTTGTCCGTGGGGTTGCGGCTCATTGCCCTGTCCCAGCTGCCGGAAGCGAATCACCGCCCCTTCCTGGTCCTGGACGAGCAGGACTGCTGGCTCAAGCCCGGACTGATCCCCAAATTCATGAAGCTGATTCAGGAAATCGCCGTGCGGCTGAACTTGCAGCTCCTGATCATCAGCCACCACCCCCTGGACCTGTTCGCCGGGTCAGCAGACCGTATCTTCGAACTGGTGCCCGACAGAGAGGCCGGGGCCGTCATCAAACGGGTCAAATAACCCTCCTCATCCTTGGTTTTCGTTTTGCCGGGTATGGACATTCGCCTTTGGATGCTTATCTTATGTATGTCCAAAAGTGACCATAAGGAAAAAGCCCGCAAGGGATTGGCCCATGACATATTGCAGGATAACCTCAACGGAGGGTGAGACCCGTTAAGCCACATAAAACCATATATCAGCGAAACGAGTCGCTCTTAGCAAAACATTAGTGTGCGCATGATACCCACGGCTGAGGGGAAAACAGCCAGGGATCTCCGGGAAATCGGGCAGCGCACTTTTTTTGCGGCCTTGGGCCATGAGCCAGTGCCGCGGAAAGCCATCTCCGGCTGCGGAATGCGCATGGGGACTGGCCTTTTTTTGCGCCTTGCGTCAGCCCCTTCCCGGCTGGAAAAATCCTTACATCCGAATGGCTACAGCGTGGGATTGAAGGTCAGGTACACCACGAAGACCGCCAGTGAGACCACGGTGTTCACGGTCAGCACGTTGTTTACGTACCGCCGTTCCTCCCGGTCCTCGGGCCGCATGAACAACGGGACGATGAACGGCGGCGGCAGGATGAGCATGGTGAACAGCCCGGCCTGGAAAGCGGGGTGCAGGTGGAGCATGTCGCGCAGGAACCAGGCGTTGAGCATCAGGGCCAGGGGGATGAGGCAGACCATGCGGAAGGCCACCGTGGCCAGGACATCGCGCAATCCGTGGGCCTCCAGCCTGAATCCGTACCCCACGATGATCAGGATCAGGGGGATGGTCATTTGGCCGGTAAATTTCAGGGTGGCCATGGCCCCGCCCATCACGGGCCAGGCGTAGAGCGGTTCGCGGGCGCCCAGCAGGTTCAGGGCCACGCCGAGCATGATGGCGATGATGGGCGGCGCCTTGAGAAAGGCCGTGGCCAGTTTGGTCACGTCCCGGACATTGTCCCTCTTTATCAACAGGATGGACAAGAACGGGAACCAGATGAAGAATTCGTGCCCCAGGCCGATGACCGCGATATAGCCAATAGCCTCCATGCCGTAGGACGTGCCGAACAGGGATACGCCGAGCATGCCGAACTCGAACCCGGTGACCAGCAGCGGGAAATAGGGGTGGTTGATCTTGAAAAGACGCTGCACTCCCCAGCCCAGCCCGTACATGACCACGCATAATCCGAAGATGACCCCCATGACCGCCAGGTAGGATATTTTGAGTTCCAGATTGAGGAACGAAGTGAACAGGACCGAAGGCAGGGCGATGTTCACGGCCAGCCATTTGAGGTCCTCCACCGTGGATTCCTTGATCCACTGCCGTTTCCTGAGCTGGTTGCCGAGGATGATCAGCAGCAGGATGGGCAGTACCTGATTCAGGGTGACGGAAAAATGGTCCATGGAGTCCCTCGCGGAGTGATTTGGTTGTCGGAATATCTTCAATAGCCTTATTTTCGGGCCAGGGCAATTTGCCCCGCGGTCTCAATGCACAGGTCCTGGCCGTGAAAACCTTGGCTCGCGTGAGTTGACCGTGGCGGACGCAAAGCCTTTTGTGTTAAGAGAGGCGCATGAGAAAGATAATCATGAACATGTTGTCGATTGTCGTGGTTGTTGCCTTGCAGGCGGGCTGCGGTTCGGACCCGGCCCCCACCGGACAGAAGGGGATATTGGCTGAACCGGAAAGCACGGCCACAGCCGAGCTGACCACATTGCCCCGGCTGTACGATGCCGTGGGCACGGTCCAGGCCAAGACCGACGTCCGGGTGGAGGCTCAGGTGACCGGCAGGGTGCTTGAGGTTCTGGTGCGGCCCGGCGACAAGGTTGCCAAGGGCGACCAGCTTGTGGTGCTGGATGACCGGGCCTCCCGAACCCGTCTTGAACGTTCCCGCCAGGCCCAGGCTTCTGCAACCAGCATGACGGGGCAGGCCAAAGACGCCCTGGCCTCGGCCAAGGCCGCCCATGACAAGGCCGAATCAACCTATAGGCGCATGAGCCAGCTTTTCGAGCAGAAGGTGGTCACGGCCGAGGAAGTGGAAAAGGCCGAATCAGACTACCTTCAGGCCAAGGCGGGGTTGAATCAGGCCGAGCAGGGCGTGACCGCTGCCCAGGCACGGGCCCGCGAAGCAGGCAAACTGGTTCAGGAAGCCGAGATTGATTTGGGGTATACCACTGTCACGGCCCAGGATTCCGGAGAGGTCGCCAGACGGCTGGCCGAGCCAGGTGATCTGGCCTTTCCCGGCAAGGAGCTGCTGACGCTGCATACGGGCGGTTCCCTGCACCTGGAGGCCATGGTGCGCGAATCGCTCATAGCCCAGATCAGGCTGGGCCAGGCCCTGGCCGTCAGGGTGGACGCCCTGTCCGGTGACGAGCCCCTGTCCGGCGTGGTGGAGGAGATCGAGCCTCTGGCCGATCCCCTGACCCGTTCCTTCCTGGTCAAGGTCCGTCTGCCCGAGCGCCCCGGACTGTATCCCGGCATGTTCGGACGGCTCATGGTTCCGTTGGGCGAGGAACAGACGGTGCTCGTTCCCGAGGGGGCGGTCGTCCGCGTGGGGCAACTGGAGACGGTCATGGTCAAGACCGAGCAGGGCTGGCAGCCGATGTACGTGCGCACGGGCCAACTCGTGGACCACCGGGTGGAGATCCTGTCCGGCCTGTCCGGCGGCGAGGTCGTGGGCATCGGTCCGGCTGCTGACGGAGGCCGGTGATGGGTGCGGATTCCACGAAGGTCACCGGTTTTCTGCCGGCCATTGTCCGATATTTCCTGACTTCGCAGATGTCGATCATCCTGGCCATGGCCGCGCTGTTGATGGGAATCGCCGCCATCATGGTCACCCCGCGCGAGGAAGAGCCGCAGATAGTGGTTCCCATGGCCGATGTCCTGGTCCAGGTGCCGGGCGCTTCCGCAGAGGAGGTGGAAAAGCTTGTGACCACGCCTCTGGAGCGGCTGCTCTGGCAGATTGACGGGGTGGAGTATGTTTACTCCATGTCCAGCAAGGACCGGACTGCGGTCACGGTCCGGTTTTTTGTGGGCGAGGACCGCGAGGATTCGCTCATCAAACTGCACAACACCATCCTCAAGAACCAGGATCTTGCTCCGACCATCGTATCCGGCTGGGTGGTCAAGCCCGTGGAGATCGACGACGTTCCCATCGTGGCCCTGACCCTGCATGCGGAACACGGATATGAGGACCGCTATTCCGACTATGATCTGCGGCGCATGGCCGAGGAACTCTTCCACCGGCTGGCCGAGGTGGAGGATGTCTCGCGCATTTCCCTGCATTCAGGGCGGTCGCGCGAGGTGCGCGTGGAGGTGCAGCCCGATCGCATGGCCGGCTTCAACGTGTCGCCGCAGGAAATATTCCGTGCGCTCAAGGGGGCTGACAGCTCCCTGTCCGCAGGCCGTTTCGTGGTGCGCGACGTGGAGACCCAGGTGGTCAGCCAGTCCTTCCTGCTCAAGGCGGACGATGCCGCCTCCCTGGTGGTGGGCGTGTTCGGCAACAAACCGGTCTACCTGCGCGACGTGGCCGAGATCATCGACGGCCCGCAGGAACCGGCAAGCTATTCGCGCATCGGCTTTTCCGATGTCTATATGATGGACATCAAGCAGCAGGCCGAGACCGTGTCGCGTCCGGCCGTGACCATCGGCCTGGCCAAGAAGAAAGGGGTCAATGCCGTGGCCGTGGCCGATGCGGTCATTGCCAAACTGCGGGAACTGGAGCGCAAGGTCCTGCCGCAGGGGGTGACCGCCACCGTGACCCGCAACTACGGGGAAACCGCCCACGCCAAGGTCAATGAACTGCTCTCTTCCCTGTTTTTTGCCGTCATCACCGTGATCGCCCTGCTCGCCTTTACCCTGGGCTGGCGCGAAGCCCTGGTAGTGGCCCTGGCCGTGCCCATGAGTTTTTCCCTGGCGCTCTTTGTCAACTATCTCTTCGGCTACACCATTAACCGGGTGACCCTGTTCGCCCTGATCCTGTCGCTGGGGTTGGTGGTGGATGACCCGATCACCAATGTGGACAACATCCAGCGGCATATCCGCATGGGGTTGCGCACCCCCCTTGAGGCCACCCTCCATGCCGTGAAGGAGGTCCTGCCGCCGGTGATCATGTCCACACTGGCCATCATCGTTTCCTTTACGCCGCTCTTCTTCATTACCGGAATGATGGGACCCTACATGGCTCCCATGGCCGCCAACGTGCCCCTGACCGTGACCTTCTCCACCGTGGCCGCCCTGACCGTGGTGCCGTGGATGGCCTATCTGCTGCTTCGAAATCGTGCCCCTGACCGGGCTGGACAGCAGAAAAAACCCGAAAAGAAAGTCAGTTCCCGCCTCCAGGCTGCCTATGCAAAGGTCATTACGCCTTTTTTGGAAAAGGCGCGTCATCGCCGTTTGCTGTTGTTTGCCATACTTGCGGGTCTCGGCCTGTGCGCGGGATTGGTGCTCCTGCGCCTGGTGCCGCTCAAGATGCTGCCCTTTGACAACAAGAATGAGCTTCAGCTCCTGGTGGACATGCCTGAAGGCACCACGTTGGAACGGACCGACAGGGCCGTGCGTGATTTTGAGGCGTACCTCCGCTCGGTGCCCGAGGTGACCAACTTCGTCACCTATGCCGGGTCGCCCTCGCCCATGGATTTCAACGGCATGGTCCGTCACTATTATTGGCGCGAACAACCCAATTTTGCCGACATTCGCGTCAATCTGGCCGACAAGGCCGACCGGGACATGCAGTCCCACAGTATCGGGCTCAGGTTACGCAGCGATTTGCAGGCCATTGCCCGAAACCATGGCGCGATACTCAAGCTCGTGGAGGCTCCCCCCGGCCCGCCGGTCATAGCCACCCTGACCGCCGAGATATACGGTCGGCCCGGTCTGGATTACGGGGCGCTCATACTCGGTGCCAAGCATGTGGAATCGCTCATGGAGACCCTGCCCGGCCTGGTTGATCTGGACGATTCATCGGAAACGTATCGGACAATGATCGATTTTGTTTTAGATAAGGAAAAGGCAGCCTTGCATGGAGTCAGCACGGCCGATGTGGTGGAAACCCTGCGCCTGGCCCTGACCGGCACCTCGCCTGCTTCGGTGCACATGGCCCATGAACGCCAGGCCCTGCCCGTGCGCATGGTCCTGCCTGTTTCCCTGCGTACCGGCCCGGACGCCCTGGGCGAGCTGCGCATGAAGACCGCGTCAGGGAGCATGGTCCCCCTGGCCGAACTGGGCAGTTTTCGCGAGGTTCCGTCAGCACAGCCCATCTACCACAAGAACCTGAAGCGCGTGGCCTATGTTTTCGCCGACACCGCCGGGGTGCCGCCGGGCGAGGCCGTGCTCGACCTCAAGGCCAGGCTGAAGGCTGACCCCTTGCCGCCCGGCGTCGAGGCCGAATGGGCTGGCGAGGGAGAATGGAAGATCACCCTGGATGTGTTCCGTGATCTCGGCCTGGCCTTTGCCGCCGCCCTGATAGGCATCTTCATCCTGCTGGTGGGGCAGACCGGCTCGTTTGTCATGCCGCTTTTGATCATGTCCGCCATCCCCTTGACCATGCTCGGCATCCTGCCCGGATTTTGGCTGCTCAATCTTGTTGCGGGCGGCACTGTGGGCGGTTTTGGCGATCCGGTCTTTTTTACGGCCACGTCCATGATCGGCATGATCGCGCTGGGCGGCATCGTCATCCGCAATTCGCTGGTGCTCATCGAATTCATCCAGTCCGAAGTCCAGGCGGGCAAGCCGCTCAAGGAAGCCATTGTCCAGTCCGGGGCCGTGCGTATGCGCCCCATCGTGCTGACCGCCCTGACCACTGCCCTGGGAGCCTGGCCCATCACCCTGGATCCGATCTTCTCGGGCCTGGCCTGGGCGCTCATCTTCGGGTTGGTGGCATCGACGCTGTTCACGTTGGTGGTCGTGCCCAGCGGATATTACGCCCTGTACGGAGGGAAGGAATAGGGGGAGCGCCTCAAGCATCCCATCGCCCGCTGCGTTCGGGGCGGGTGTTTGACCAACCAGCTCGCACACCAACCGCGAAGCGGCACCAAAAAGTTCTGAAGGGGGAGTCCGGAGGGGGAAACTCTTTCAAGAGTTTCCCCCTCTGGCCGCCGGAGGCATTCTTCACTAGCCTATGCAGATCGGTTTGACGTTGACGAATTCGCGGATGCCGTAAGTGCCGAGTTCGCGACCATAGCCGGAGTTGCCCACGCCGCCGAAGGGCAGACGGACGTCGCTGCGGACCAGGCCGTTGATGAAGACGCAGCCGGCGGTGATGCGTGTGGCGATGGCAAAGGCTGCTTCCTCGTCCTGCGACCAGACCGAGCCCCCCAGGCCGAACGGCGTGTCGTTGGCCAGATCCACGGCCTCGTTGACCGAGGATACCCGGAAAATCATGGCCACGGGGCCGAACAGCTCCTCTTGGCAGACCGCGGCATCTTTGGGGATGTCGGTGATGATGGTCGGCGGATAGTAGAATCCGGGGCCTTCGGGCAGGGTTCCGCCCATACGGACGGTGCCGCCAGCCTGCACGCAGCGGTCGACCTGTTCCTGCAATTCCGAGCGGAGGGCGGCCGAGGACATGGGCCCCATGTCCGTGTCCTCACTGAGCGGATCACCGACCTTGAGGGCGGCCATGCTGGTTTCCAGGCGGGAAAGGAAGTCGTCGTATATCTCGTTGAAAACGATGAAGCGTTTTGCCGCGATGCAGGTCTGGCCGGTGTTGCCGCATCTGGACAGGGTGGCGACCCTGACGGCCTCGTCGAGGTCCGCATCGGGGAGCACCAGCAGGGGGTCGCTGCCTCCCAGCTCCATGACGGATTTCTTGAGCCGGGCTCCGGCGGCAGAGGCTACTTTCTTGCCTGCCGGTTCGCTTCCGGTCAGGCTGACCGCGAATACGGACGGGTGGTCCAGCGCGGCTTCCACCTGACGCGCGCCGATGAGCAGGGTGCGGAAGGCATTTTTCGGGAAGTCTGCCTCCCTGAACACCTGTTCGATGGCCAGGGCGCATTGGGGCACGTTGGAGGCGTGTTTGAGGACCACGGTGTTGCCTGCCATGAGGGAGGGCGCAGCAATGCGGAAGACCTGCCACAGGGGGAAATTCCACGGCATGACCGTGAGTACCGTGCCCAGCGGCTGGAAGGTGATGAAGGCCTTGCGTCCCGGCCCTTCCACAGGCTGCGGGGCGAGCATGGCAGCGCCTTCCTCGGCGTAATATTCGCAGACGGCGGCGCATTTTTCGACTTCGCCCTTGCCCTGGCGCACGGGTTTGCCCATTTCGAGGGCCATGAGTTCGGCCAGATGTCCGTTTTGTGTGCGGAGCGTTTCAGCGGCCCGCCGCAGACAGGCGGCGCGTTCGTCGAACGCCGTTGCCTGCCATGTTTTCCAGGTCGTTGCCGTGGAGGCCAGGATGTCTTGGGTCTGTGCGGAATCGTATTCGTCAAAGGTGGCGAGCACCTGTCCCGTAGCCGGGTTCAAACTTTGGATGGTCATGAAGGACTCCTGTATAGGTCAAAGAAGCATGGATCGCAGATGTCATCTGCCGAATGGAGCGGCTGGTGACGGTCGGCATGAAGCGCAATGGGGACGGGAACCGCCTTGGAGGCAAGGGTGTTGTCCACGATTGCTTGGCTGTATCGTACGGCGGTCGTGCCAGACAAGCCTTTTTATGCCGAAAAAGGCGTCATTCCCCGGGAGATTGGAACATCCCGGCAGAACGCGATTCACCTCTGGCGGATCGATCTTGTTTCATGTAGTCTCGCCCCATGCCCAATGCTCGTCCTTTCAGACCGGAACTCCTTGCCCCTGCGGGCGACATGGAGAAGTTGCAAACCGCCATTCTGTATGGTGCGGACGCTGTCTATCTGGGCGGCGAGGGGCTGAATCTGCGTGCCGGAGCCGGAGGGTTTGACAAGGAGAGTCTTTCCATCGCCATTCAGCGGGCCAGAAAGGCGGATGTCAAGGTCTACTACACCTTGAACGTATACCCGCGCCAGTCGCACATGAATCAGGTCCGGGAACACATCGAGGCCCTGGGCGAACTGAAGCCCGACGCGGTCATTGCCGCTGACCCCGGCATCATCCGCATGCTCAGGCGGGAATTGCCCGAAATCCCGGTGCATGTCTCCACCCAGGCCAACACGTCCAATGCCGAAGCTGTCCGGTTCTGGCGGGAGAACGGGGCCAGACGGGTCAACGTGGCCCGGGAACTGCGCTCCGGCGAGCTGTCGGAGATGCTGGATACGGTGCGCAAACAGATGCCCAATATGGAGCTTGAGGTGTTTGTGCACGGTTCCATGTGCATGGCCATATCCGGCCGATGCTATATGTCCGCCCTGCTCAACGACCGACCCGGCAATCTGGGCGAATGCTCCCACCCCTGCCGGTACGAATATCGACCGGCTTCCATCACCTTTGAGGAGCGCACCCGACCGGGCGAAAAGATGTGGGAAATCCGCGAATACGGTTCGGAGACGGACGATTTCATCTTTGACGCCCCGGAGGATTTCACCTTTTCCCCGCTCGATGATGAAGACCCCGTGCCTGAGCCGGTGGCCGACCCGGCCTTGTCCCTGGCCCTGGACACGGACTCCTGGACCAAGTTTTTTGCGGCGGAGGATCTCTGCCTGCTCCATTACCTGGAATGGTTCATGCGCATGAAAGTGGCCTCCGTGAAACTCGAAGGCCGGACCAAGAGTTCCGCCTATCTTGCCCAGGTGGTGGACGCGTACAAGACCGCTCTGGTGGATGCCGCTGCAGGCCAGTTCCAGCCTGAAAAATACCTTTCAGAGCTGGTCAATGCCGCCACCCGGCCCTTGACCACCGGGTTCTTTGACCCGGCAAACCGGGGTGTCATCGCCCAACCGCCCGATCCCGGCGAAAAACGTTCGGTTCTGGCCCGCATCCTCACCCCGCTGGCTTCAGGCCGCTGGCTGGTTCAGACCAAGTCCCGCTGGACCACATCCGATGACGTTGAACTGCTCATCCCGGGACTTATCCGTCCCCGTCTTTCCGCAGAAGATTACGGTCTGGAAAACGACCACGGCACGGGCCTGGACGTATCGCATCCCGGCCAGCGCGGTGTGTTCATTTGCGACTATCCGGGCATCAAGGCCGGCATGTTCATCAGGAAACCCTGGAATATGGACGGCGAGGATTAGGGAACGGGAGATCGATTCGAACGGAAGCCCTTGAGCACATATTCGCCTGCAACATCACCCGATGCCGGCATACTCTTCAAGTATCCCGGGAAAAGACATCAGACCACCTCCTCTTTTTCAAAGGAAAGGATGCTCTAGACGGGCAGTCCCTTGGATTGGCGGTCCTTCTTCATGATATCCAGCAGTTCCGTGGGCACGTGCAGGCTGCCCTTGCCGACCCCCAGGCGTATCTTGGGCTTGTTTGCGCCGTGGAAGTCGCTGCCTCCGCTCTTGAGCAGGCCGAGCCGGTCGGCCATTTCCGCATAGGCCTTGGTGTCAGCGTCCGAGTGTTCGGGGTAGTACACTTCCATGCCGTCGAGACCGAGTTTCATGAGGTCCTTGATGACCTCTTCCGTATCTCCATGGCTCAAGTTCATGGCAAAGGGATGGGCCAGAATGGAGGTTGCGCCAATGGCGTTCAGGAGTGGGAATGCCTGCTCGGGCGTGAGTTTGCGCTTGGGCACATAGGCCCTGCCGTTGTCGCCGAGCCAGACCTTGAAGGCCTCGTCCATGGAGGAGACCACGCCCAGTGCAATCATCTCCTGGGCGAAATGCGGACGGCCGATGGTTCCCTTGGCGCGGGCGGCCACGTTTTCATACGTGATGTTCACGCCCAGCGAGCGGAGTTTGTCCACGATTTCATGGTTGCGGTTGGCGCGTCCCTCCTGGACCCAGTCGTAGGCCTTTTGCAGCTCCGGGGCCTCTTGGGGCAGCCACAGGGCGACCACATGAATCCAGCCTGCGCCTTCGGGCGATTCCAGGCTGAGTTCCGAGCCGGGGATGACTTCGATGCCGTATTTTCTCCCTGCCTCAAGTGCCTCGGATACGCCTTGAAAGGTGTCGTGATCGGTGATGGCCACGGCGGCGAGGCCGGATTCCTTGGCCAGCTTGACCAGTTCGGTGGGGGAGAGCGTGCCGTCGGAAGCGGTGGTGTGGGTGTGCAGATCTATGCTCATGATATGTGTCTTGTTGTTTGGTGTGTCTTTTTCAAGCGTTTTCAACAAGAATGGTACAGCCTCGCGGGCTTCAGGTAAAGCGAGAAACCCTGGCACGGAGCGGATGCGCTGGGCCCTGCCTGATCGTCGGGCGAATATTGCCAATTGGCGAACCAAAATGTAGTCTGGAATATGCAAGGAGAAAATCATGACACTGAAGAAAGAACTTTTGGATATTCTGGCCTGTCCCAAGTGCAAGGGGACGTTGACGTTCAAGCCTGGTGAGGACGGCCTGGAATGTGCCGCCTGCGACCTGGTCTATCCCGTCAAGGATGATATACCGATCATGCTGGTGGACCAGGCTGTTCCCGGAAAGGAGTGGGCCGGCTCGAAATAGCGGATAAACACCCTTGACGTCTTGATGCTCCGCACCCGATTTCGGGTGCGGAATTTTTTTTCCACAGACGGACTTGACGCCAAATGAAACGTGCCTATTTTCATTTTGAACCAATGAAAAGGAGGTGCCGTTCATGGTTATCGATTTCAATACGCTGTATAATTTCCCGTCCAGATTGGACCGTGTGTTTGAGGAATTCCTGCGGTCACCCATGGGTGACGACAGGCGTATGGCTTACCCACCACTCAATTTAAGCAATGACGACGAGCATATTTACGTCCGCGCGGAAGTCCCCGGAGTCTCCATGGACGACGTGGAACTGACCCTGACGGACAAGACCCTGGTCATGAAGGGCGAACGCAATGTGCCCGAAGGAAAATACTTCAGACAGGAACGCCAGAAGGGTGTTTTCCACAGGGTTATAAACATTGCTGTGCCGGTGGACAGGGATAAGGTGACCGCTTCCATGAAGGACGGCGTCCTTACAGTGGTCCTGCCCAAGTCCGAGGAAATCAAGCCGCGCACCATCAGCATCGACGTAGGATAGAAGGAGGGTGTCATGAGCGAAGTCATGAAGAAAGAAGACAGGCAGGAACTGCCCCGTTTCCGTCCGGCCACGGACATCCTGGAGCGCGAAGACGGATTCCATATATTCATGGACATGCCCGGCGTCAGCAGGGAGAATCTGGCCATCGACCTTCAGGAGGGCGAACTGACCATCTCCGGCCAAGCCGGCCTGGATCGCAGCCCGGACGAAAAATTCGTGGAAATGCAGTTCGGCGAGTGCGAATACGTCCGCTCCATTTCCATAACGGATATCGTTGACCGGGAACGGATCAAGGCCAACCTTGAAAACGGTGTGCTGGAGCTGTATCTGCCCAAGGTGGAAAAGGTTCAGCCCAAGAGGATTACCATCTCGGCAGGATAGGATTCTGTCAGCCCTTTTTCCAAAGCCAAGCCCCCTGACAGCAATTGCTGTCAGGGGGCTTGTTGTTGTCTGCCGTGATTTCTAGATGGCCCAGGTCTCGATATCGATGAGTCCGAGTCTGGCCGCGTACCGGACCAGTTCCACCGAGCTTTTCAGTCCGAGTTTCTTCATCAGGTTTGTCCGGTGGTTCTCCACGGTCTTGGGGCTGATGTACAATTGTTGTGCGACTTCCTTGGATGTCAGGCCTTCTGCCAACATGCGCATCACCTCCTGCTCGCGGGGAGTCAGGGTGGAGTAGGGGTCGTCCTGTTCGCTGGCGGAGTCGTTCTTGCTTTGGAGCAGCTTGAAGATCACCTCCTGGGACAGGCCCTTGTCCAGAAAGAGTTCTCCCGTGGCCACGGTGTTCAGGCCGAGAATGAGTTGGGCCGAAGCCGACTCCTTGATCATGTATCCCGTGGCTCCTGCCCGGAAGGCCTCCACGATGTAGTCTGCCTCGGAATGCATGGAGATGATGACGAATCGAGTTTCGGGCAGCTCTTCCTTGAGTTCGCGGATCATCTGAATGCCGCTCTTGTCAGGCATGGATATGTCCACCAGCATGATGTCGGGCCGGTGCGTCCTGGCAAGCTGGATGCCCTCCAATCCGTTGCCGGCCTCGGCACAGACCGAAAATTTGTCATCCCGGCTGATTATGGCCTTGAGTCCCTCCCTGAAGAGGGGATGGTCGTCGACGATCATGATGTTCATGTTAACCCTGCCTCCTGGCGCTATCGATTGGAACTTTAAATATGATCCGGGTCCCGGTTCCGGGTAGGGATTGGATTTCCATTGAGCCGCCGATCAGGCGGGCCCGTTCTTCCATGCTCCGCAGCCCCATGCGTTTTTCAGAATCACTTGTGGTCAAACGTTCCTGTACCAGGAAGCCTTGCCCGTTGTCCTCGATGCGGATGAGGATATCGGGGTGACTTTTGACGAGGCGGATGGTGGCTGTCTTGGCCCTGGCGTGCCGGGCAATGTTCCTTACCGCCTCCTGGACCATGCGGTAGATGTTGATTTCCGTGTCAAAGTCCAAGGCAATATCCTGAATTCCTGTGGAAAAAAAGTCAACGTCGAAAGAGTGCCTGCTCCCTGCCTCCGTGCAGAGGTTCTCCAGCGCCTTCACCAGACCCAGTTGGTCCAGGGCAGGGGGCCGCAGGCCGTAGGCGATGTCCCGAACAGAGGCGATGGCGCCGCGCAGAACGTGCATAACGGTAATACCCCGTTTGTGAAGCTCCAGGTCGACGCGGGAGTGACCGTCGAACAGGGTTTCCATTCTCAGCATGAGGGAGGAGAGGTCTTGAGCCACATTGTCGTGCAGGTCGCGGGCAATGCGCTGGCGTTCGTCTTCCTGCACGCGAATTATCTCTTGGGTCAGGGACAGAATGCGTTCCTGGGCCTTGCTCCGTTCTTCGGCTTCGGCCTTGAGTTGGGTGTTGGCTTCGGACAGTTCCGTTGTCCGCTTCTTGACCCGGTCCTCCATCTGTCCGTGGGCTGTCAGCAGTTCCGCTTCAAGAGCCTTATGATGCGTGACGTCGGTCAGGATGGCCATCTTCGCCTCTCTGCCTTCCCACATGATGGGCTTGACGTTCAGCATCACCCATCGGACCTGTTCGTGCCTGGTGATGATCCTGAATGATGCGAATGCCTCTTTTTCCTCACCGGCCGTCAGGCCCGCAAGCTGGTAGTTGAAGGATTCCCTGTCCTGGGGATGGACCAGCTCCGGGAGATGCATTTCTTTCAGCTCATTCAGGGAGTATCCGACGATTTCCACCATGCTTTCATTGATGTAGATGGGCTTGCCGTCCTGCTGGACGACAACGCCTTCCTGCGAGTTTTCCGCCAGCACTCGGTAGCGCTCCTCGGAATCCATGAGTGCCTGCTCGGCTCGTTTTCGGGGTGTGACGTTGAGCAGGGAAACGATGACGCGTGACAGTGTATCCTTGAATTCATCAGGTACGAAGAAGTGGACCATCACCCAGATGGTCTCGCCGTGCAGGGTGCGATTGGTGATCTCGCCGCAGTATTCGCAGCCCCCGGAAGCGAGCAGGATCATTTCTTCGGTAAAGGCGGCCATGGAACTGTCGGTCAGGACTTTTTCCAGGTTGCCGAGCAAGTCCTCCTTGGATGAGGCGCCGAGCAGGTCCAGGGTGGCCTTGTTCACGTCCACCACCGTGACCAGGGTGGCGCAGTAGGCCAAGCGGTCCGGGTTGTCGTAAAAGAATTGGCGGAAATCGGTGACGCCCCCTGCCTTGAGCTCGTCGAAATACGTCTTGAGGCGGGAAAGGTCTTCTTCCCATAGGGAGATGGGTGAATCCTCGAAAAGAGTGCGGAACCTGGCTTCGCTCTTGGCCATGGCGATCCTGGTTTCCCTGCGCTGGGTAATGTCGCGGGATACTCCCTGGTATCCGTTGGGCTGGCCTTTTGCATCGAACAACCGTTTGATCACGGTATCCACCCACAGTGTCTCGCCGTTCTTGAGGAGGAACTCCATTTCCACCTGGTTTATCAGGCCGAATTCGCCTCGGGCCTCGGCCTTGCGCCGTTGCTCCTTGGCCCGCTCCATGGCTTTGGCGGAGCCGGGGGTGAGTATTTTTGTCAGCGGAATATCTTGAAGTTCCTCAAAGGAATACTCCAGGATGTCGACAATGGACGGCGTGGCATAGGTCAGTTTGTAGTCGTCGTCCATGGTCCAGATGATGTCCGTGATGTTCTCGGTCAGGAAGCGGTATTTTTCTTCACTGGCCCTGAGCAGTTCCTCAGCGTGTTTGCGGGCGGTGACGTCTGTGGCAATGCCTTCGATACCGAGGGTTTTTCCGGCATTGTCTTTGAGCAGGACGACCCTCTGGCTGGCCCATCGGGGTTCACCGGATTTGTGGATGAACTGGAATTCATATTCCGGCCTGACCTCGCCCCTGAGCAGTTCTTCGAAGGTTTCCTGAAAATAGCCCTGCCAGTCCGGATGAATGATGTTTCTGATGAGCAGAGGGTTTGCATCATACTCCTCCAGGCTGTAGCCCGAAAAGCGTTCCACCGAGGGACTGAGATAGTCGTAGGTTCCTTCTGGGAGTTTCAGCCGGAAAAAGATGTCGCTGGAGGAGTTGGAGATGAAATTCAGGCTTTCCCGCGCTGCTTCCATGTCGGTTCTGGGCCTTTCGAGGTCGGGGGCGTTTTGATTGATGGAGATGGCGTGGGTGATTTCGCCCGAACCGTCCGGTATCGGATCGAATCGGCTTCTTATGTTGTGCAGCTGCCCGTTCTTGGAGCGGATACCGTATTCACCCTGCCAGTGCCGACCGGCGGCAATGGCAGGCTCTACCTCGTTTCGGTATATTTCCAGCGTTTTTTTCGGCAAGACGGTTTCCATAGGAGTGCGCTGAAGTTCTTCGATGGGATAACCCCATAATTTTGTGTAGGCTGCGTTGCCGTACAGGGGCACGAGTTTTTTGTCGTGAATGGAGACAGCCATTCCCGTGGCATCGATCAGTCGTCGAAAGAGGTGCGGATCATTGTCCAGGTTGCGGGCGAAGGGTTCTGTTTCCAGGCGGGTTTTGGACGCTTTTTTCACGGTATATCCGGCGCAGTGGAAATGGTTTCAGAAGATTTGCAACAATAGTATTACCCTACCGCAATCGTTTGCCGATGGGAAGGCTGGAAAGGAAATCTCCTGCATCTTTGTGGCCGGGAGGTTATTTCAGGGTCTGAATCCAGGAAAGTGCCACCGAGGCATGGTCGTCGGTGACCTGTTCAACCCAGCCCGATTGGTCGCCTTGGGCGTTGAGCACTTCCTGGCTGGCTTTGAGAGGAGCCTTGATGATGGAGAAAGGCTGCTTGTTCTTGTCACGCAGCGCTTCCAGATCGCGGACAAGGGGGGCCCATCTGGTTATGTTTCTGCCGGTGATCAGCCACAGCACCGGAATGTCCAGAGCGGTCAGGACGTTTCGGCCGGGGACATCTTTGACATCCATGGAGTCGGTGAGCAGGCAGATCAGGTATTTCGGATGCGCCTGCACGGCTACCTCAATGGCAGCGGATACGCCCGGTCCATTGCCCCAGATGCCGACTTGTCCGGCATCAATGTGGGGGTGGTTGGTCAGATATTCGAGTCCGGCCAGGGTGTCCTGAACCAGTTCGTCAGTGGTGCCGGGGGCTTGTTCCTCGTCGTTGCACCCTCGGGGTGTGAAGGTCAACGTGGCCAGGTTCTGCATGGACAGGGTTCGGGTGAACCCCTGGACAAGACCCGGGTCCACGCAGTCGGGTCCGTGAATGACCACCACCCCGGCGTGGCCCTCGTCATAGGGGGGGCGGGACAGGTTGGCCTGTATGTTGCCGGCCGGCCCTTTGAAGGAGACCTCCTCCTCCCTGACGTGCACCTTGATGGGGTAGTGGGCGATGCGGTCGTCGTCCGTGAGCAGGATGAACCGTTCGATACGGTCGTTCTTGGCCAGGAAGGTGATGGAGCCGGTGACCGGTTCGTCCGCGTACAGGGACGGCCCGATGGTGTAGACGTATTTGCCGAAGGCCTGTTTGAGTCGGCGCAGGGTCTTGTTCTTGGAGTCGTAAATCAAAAACCGGCCGTACTTGGTGTTCCGGGCGTCGATAATGGAGATGGTGCGGTTGTCCCGGGTCTTGAACTGACCGGAAAACTCCTTGGAGGAGTAGGAAAAATAGTCGCCCATCAAGGCCCGTCCGAAGCGGGCCTCCGCTCCTCTGTGTACGGTGAAATCTTTGCGGACGATGATCTTTTTCGGTTTGCCGTCCTCTGCCAATTCCACTTCGGGCGGCAGGGTCTTGACCGGGCTGATCTCCACCACGTCCGGTTCAGGCTCGGGTTCTGGCACCGGTTCCGGTTCGGGCGCAGGTGCGGGCGGGGGAGGCGAATCGTCGAGGACCACGGTTTTGTCCATGGGCAGGGGGGCGGCTGCGGGCAGTTCCTCGGTTTCGGCCTGGTCGGCCACGGGTTCGGGGGGCGGCACAGGCAGGGGGGCAGGCATGGGAGTGATGATTTCGGGTTCCTGCACTTCGGCCAGGTCCACCTCCATGAGTTTTTCCAACGAAAACGGTTCCAGGTCGATTGATTGCATCAACCCGTACACCAGCACGGCGTGAAAGAGGATGGAGAGAAACCAACTCAACGCCTTTCGCATGGACTCCTACTCTTGGCCTTTCTTTTTCCGGTCAATGGGCTGTTCCGCAACAATGCCCAGCCTGTCGATGCCGGCGGCCTTGATTTCGCCCATGACCTGAACCACCGTGCCGTAAGGCACCTCCTTGTCAGCGCGCAGAAAAAGCTGCTTTTTCTGTTTGGATACCAACCGCTTGAGGTGCTCTTCCAGTTCGTCCAGGCCCACCTGGTATTCGTCAAGGAACAGGGTGCCGTCCTTTTTCACGCTGAGCACCAGATGCTCGGAAT